>URKL01000073.1 GCA_900548485.1 uncultured Succinatimonas sp. | reverse complement strand
TATGTAGGAGCAGAAGGAAAGCTGCGTAACAGCACAGATGACATTTATCAAAGTACTAATTTTTTAATTATTCCAATAACGCTCTAGTAACTTTTGTGTAAAACAGCGACGCATATAAAATCCCCGAGGACGCGTCTTAATAAAATTTCCATCAGGTCCAATACAATCAGTAGTCTGTTTTCCATTTGCACATTTAGGACGCATTTGAATTACTGTTCCGATCTTTGCTGAAATTTTTTCTACATTGCCGATTTTTACCATTTCCATAAGTTCATTGAAATCTTCTTTGATAAGAGCTAATTCTGTCGATGATGGTTGCCAGAAAAAATAACCTAAAACCTTTCTTTTAGATATTTCTAAATTTCTTGGAGCGAGCACGATTACAAAAAGAACTCTGGATATTTTTGCAAATAAAGAAGACTCTTCAAAAGTTAAATTACGAATATTGGTAAGAGGAGCATAACTTATAAAAGTTGATTCTAAAGGTTTTAAATCCTCACCTACAGGAATGGTTTTTAATTCTAACCATAAATTAGGGAAATCGGGAATAGCAGCATTTCCAGCTGAAGCTCCGATACATAATTCAATAAGTTCACCTGCAAAACCCTTTCCGTGCAAAGTTGAACTAGGCAACTTGAGGCCTACTCTTTTGCTAAGTTCATCTAAGCTTTTACCGTTAATTGCGTTTAAATAGCTAATTAGCTCCTCAAAATTTTGCGGAGGTGATACTAAAGTATGAGCTTTTTTTGAATCCTTAAAAATACACATAAATCAAATTTAATCGTATGAAATAACTCATAAAATATATCTAGGGCATTGATAATCTTTGATCCATAAATAATTTTTATAATTGATTTTATGAGATAATTCTATATTAGCAAATCTCTTGATTATTAAGAGATTAAATAGTTTTTTTTATCTTGGCGGTTATTGTGATAGACAAGGACGGATTCAGACCCAATGTCGGGATTGTAATCTGCAACCGCAAAGGTCAGGTTTTATGGGCAAGACGGATTCGCCAGAATTCGTGGCAATTTCCTCAAGGCGGTGTTGATAATGGAGAAACACCTACTGATGCAATGTTCCGTGAGCTTTATGAAGAATTAGGCTTACGTCGCGATGAGGTCAAAATAATAGCTGTCTCCCGATTCTGGCATAAATATCGCTTACCCAAACGCCTCATACGATGGTCTGAGCATCCAGTTTGCATAGGACAAAAACAAAAATGGTTTTTGCTGTCATTAAACGGTGATAAACAAAACCACATTGAATTTAATCGTAGAGGCCACCCTGAATTTGACGACTGGCGCTGGGTTTCTTATTGGTATCCAGTGCGTCAGGTTGTAGCATTTAAACGCGACGTATACCGCCGCATTCTAACCGAATTTTCCCCTACGGCTCTATTCGGTTTACAAAGCGGCGATAAAAACTTTTATCGTGCATCAAAGCACGGAGGCTAATCATGGACGAAAGACAGACGCAGATCCTCTTGGCGCTGCGCCAAATCACCGAAGAAGTGGCCGCACAACATACCTTAGAAAAGGCTATTGATATCTTAGTTCAGCGAATACGAGCTGTTACCTTTGCAGATTGTTGCTCTCTTTATCTTAGTGATCCATTTAAAAAATACCTAAGATTAGCCGCAACTGATGGTTTAGAAAAAACTGCAATTGGTAAAGCAAATTTGCGCATTGGTGAAGGCCTAGTAGGATATGTTGGTCAAAAGCAAGAGTTAGTTGATCTAGCTGATGCGCCCTCTCATCCTAATTTTAAATATCTTCCTGATATAGGCGAGGATGAGTTTTTCTCATTTTTAGGTGTTCCTGTAATCAATCAAGGAGAGCTTCTAGGTGTACTAGTCATTCAAAGCCGTCAAAAACAAGGCTTTAATGAACTAGAGGAATCATTCATGGTGACCTTATCAGCTCAAATAGCCTCTATCATTGCTACAAGCAAAAGTATGCGTGATGCTAATGACGCTAATATCAAGCGTTGTCGCGGTGAAAGTGGTACTGGTGGTATTGCTATTGCAAGAGCTGTCGTGTGGCAACCTACATTAAGTCTTGAAGATGTACCTATTACTTGTACAGAAGATCGAGATATGCAATTAGAGCTTTTCAATCAAGCTATTTTCCAATTGCAAACTGAAATGGATCAAGCCACCTTAGAAATGCAAGAACGTCATAATGCCCAAGCTGCTAATGGTTATTTATCAGGCTACGGTAATATGTTAGACGACCCTACATTCCAAGATGAGGTGGCCTCAGAAATCTTAGATAAAGGTCTTCTTGCCTCTTCGGCAATTAAAGTTGTAACTGAGAAAAGACTACAAAATTTTAAATTGCATGGTCTTAAAGAAAAATATTTTGATGCTAGAGATTTTGCCCAAATCATTATTTCAAGACTTGTGCATTCCTCTTCTCAAAGTGTCAAAATTGATCACGATAAGATTATCTTAGTAGTTAAAAATTTGCCTGCAGCAATGGTTGCAGAATTAGATCGCAACAATATTGCAGGTTTTATAACTGTAGATAATGCAACAAGTTCTCATACAGCTATTTTAGCTCGTGACTTAGGTATTCCTGCAGTAATAGGTGTACAGCTTAACTTAAATGAAGTTGATGGCCATACGGTTATTATTGATGGTCATAATAGCGAAGTCTTGATTGAACCCTCTCAAAGTGTAATTGATGAATACCGTCAATTGGTTTCGCAAAATCGCGAACAGGCAGATTTATTCTCAGCAGAGAAAAATAAAAAAAGTATAACTTTAGATGGTGTTGAATTAAAGATTCAGCTAAACGCTGGTCTTAGCCATAATGAATCTGATGATCTACCTGCACAAACCGATGGTATAGGATTATATCGTACCGAAATTGCATTTATGCTCTCACAAACATTCCCAAGCGAGATGCAACAAACTGAATGGTATCGCAAGCTTTTAGAGCAATTTAAAGGCTACCCTGTATGTATGCGTACCCTTGATATAGGTGGTGATAAGGGGCTTGCCTATCTACCTATTGAAGAAGGTAATCCGGCCTTGGGATGGCGAGGAATCCGTGTAACTTTAGATCAACCTAATATTCTTAAAACGCAATTGCGCTCAATGCTATTTGCACAGCAAGAATTTGAAAATCTAGAAATTATGATTCCTATGGTCTCCCGTTTGGAAGAGGTTATAAGCTTTAAAAAGATTCTAAATGAAGCCATAAAAGAGATAGTAATTCAAACTAATAAACCAGTTAAACCACCGCGCTTTGGCGTTATGATTGAGGTGCCTAGCATTGCCTATGTTTTACCAGAAATTGCCAAAGAGGTAGATTTCTTCTCCATAGGTTCAAATGATCTCACTCAATATCTAATGGCTGTTGATAGATCTAATCAAAAAGTTTGTCGCTTCTTTGATGTTTTCAATCCTGCAATAATTAGATGCTTAAAATATCTATGCGATGAAAGCAATAGATTAGGTAAGCCTATCTCCGTCTGTGGCGAAATTGCAGGTAACCCCTTAGGAGCTTTAATGTTATTATCCTTAGGCTATAAATGTCTAAGTATGAACTACTCTGAATTAGCTCGGGTAAAATACATCTGCCGTCGCATCAGTTTTGCTGATCTGCAGGAAATAGGCCAGATAGCATTAACTCTGGATAATAGTGTTAAAATTCGTGCTCTTTATAATGAGTACGCAGCAAATCAAGGCCTAAGTCGCATTATCGATCTTGAAGATATACGCCTTGTTAATAAATAATTTTGGAGAATAAACTTGCAAGTCTATCTTGATTTGGTAAAAAGAATTATGGATGAAGGGGCCGATCGCTCAGATCGCACTGGAGTCGGTACCCGCTCCATTTTTGGAACCCAAATGCGCTTTGATCTGTCACAGGGATTCCCTCTTTTGACAACTAAAAAAGTACATTTAAAATCCATTATTCATGAGCTGTTATGGTTCATCAGTGGTTCAACTAATATTCGTTATCTTACAGAAAATGGAGTAAGAATTTGGAACGAATGGGCTGATGAAAACGGAGATCTTGGTCCAGTTTATGGTAAACAATGGCGTAATTTTGAAACTGCCGATGGCCGTCATATTGATCAACTCAAAAATGCCATTGAGATGATCAAAAACAATCCAGATTCCCGCCGTATTATTGTCTGCGCTTGGAATCCTGGTGACATTGAACGTATGGCTTTACCTCCATGCCATACTCTATTCCAATTCTATGTTGCTAATGGCAAACTTTCCTGCCAACTTTATCAGCGTAGTTGTGATATGTTCCTAGGAGTGCCTTTTAATATTGCAAGTTATTCATTATTAACCATGATGATAGCTAAAGACTGTGATTTAGAGGTTGGAGACTTTGTTTGGACTGGTGGTGATACTCATATTTATCACAATCACTTTGATCAGGTTAATTTACAATTAACTCGCACTCCTAGAACCTTACCCAAACTTATTATAAAACGTAAAGCTCCATCAATTTTTGACTACGTTTATGATGACTTTGAGCTTGAAGGTTATGACCCTTATCCACCAATAAAAGCCCAAGTTGCGGTTTAATATTTTTACCTAAATCTTTTAAGGCGACATATACATGTCGCCATATAGAATCTTATCTATAGCTTTAACAACAGCAAAAATTTAAATACAAGGAGCCGCTAATTTCATTAGTAAAAAGCGGTATAGCTATGAAAGAAATTTCTGGAAAAATAAAATGGCAATCTCGCCGTGGCATGCGCGAGCTTGATCTGATGTTATTACCTTTTGTAGATCAAGACTTGCCGACAATGAACGACGATATTATCAGCGATTACGAAGATCTGCTCTTAGCCTCAGATTTAGAGCTTGTACGTTGGTTTAATGGCACAGCTACGCCTGATACAGAAAAACGTCAGAATATGGTAGCTTTAATAAAAAAATGCCATGCTTCCCGTATGGGACATGAAGGAGTATAAATGCAATTTGCTGATTTTGACTTACCTGAGGTTATTAACACAAATATAAAAAGCTGCGGATGGGAAATTCCCACCCCCATTCAGCAATTAGTTATTCCTAAAGCTTGTGAGGGTTTCGATATTTTAGGTGGAGCCCCTACAGGTACAGGTAAGAGTGCAGCTTTTTTAATTCCTTTAGTCTTCAGACTGTTACAAAAGAAAAAAAATGGTATACGAGCTTTAATTCTCGAACCATCTCGCGAATTAGCCCTGCAAGTAGTCGAAGTTTGTAATAAATTATGTGCAAACCTAGATTTAAATTGTGGCGCCATTATCGGAGGTGCTGATCGTATTGAGCAACGAGAGATGGATAATAATATTGTTGTTGCCACTCCAGGACGTATGCTTGAATTTTTACGCAAGGAATGGATTTCAACAGAAGGTGTTGAATACTATGTCATTGACGAAGCTGACCGTATGCTTGACATGGGATTTTTCGATGATGTTAATAAAATCACCAAATCCATCAATAACAAATGCCAAACTCTCTTATTCTCAGCAACATTAGAAGGTGTTGGTATCAGAGATTTTGCTAAAGCAACTCTTCATGATCCTATTGAAATCCGTTTAGGTGCAGGAGATGACAGTCTAGATAAATTGCCTGAGCAATTATCTAGCCGCGCTTATTATGCAGCTTCAGATCTGCAGAAACTTAAAATTATAAGTGAGCTTTTAAAAACTGTAAAAGGCAAATCTATTATCTTCGTTAAGACTCGTGAGCGTCTACAACGTTTAGATGTAGCTCTAAGGCGTCAAGGATTTAAATGTGCCACCTTACAAGGTGATATGTCCATGTCCGAAAGACAGGCGGCTATGAGACGCTTTAAAGAGGGACAAACAGATATGCTCTTAGCTACAGATGTTGCAGCAAGAGGGCTTGATATTGCCGAGATTTCACATGTTTATAACTTCGATCTTCCGGCAAATGCGGCTATTTATGTTCACAGAGCAGGACGTACAGCCCGTGCTGGCGCAAATGGTATTGTAATTTCTTTAGTACTTGCCTCAGAAATAGCTACTTTAGAAAAAATTGAGCGTTATACCGGTCGTGATGTCGAAAGACGAGCTATTAAAAATCTCTGTGCAAGCTTCCCTGAAAACCCTGGAGTTAAACATCAATCAGAGAAAAAAAGAAGCCGTGCAAATCTCAGCGGTGGTGGCTTTGATAAACGTCGCAAAGATGAGGAGAAGCGCCATAAGCCTAAAGAACGCTTACGTGATCGTAAGAATAAGGGTAAACCTGATTTTGCGGCAAAACGTGCAAGAAAGGCTGCTATAGCAGCTAAAAAAGAAACAAACTAATCTAAACATCCCCCTCGAGAAGATGGGGGATCTTCTAAAAAATTTCTATATATTCAAAAAACAAAAAACTTAGCTTAATCATTAAGTTGTTGCTTTATAAACTTGCCAAAACTAGCTATAAACTATAATTTTAACCTCTGTATTCATATTTATACTTAATCAAGCTAAGTATATAGCCTTCCGCACTTTAAAAAGCTGTTTAAATTTCAAGAGCTTCTTGTGTATCTAAAGATACCCCTCTTGAGTAGTAAAGCTTTCACAAAATTCATTGCAAAAATAATCTCTATTATGGTTAGAAATAGACTAAAAGACTATGAGCTAAATAAGCTTAAGATAACTTTGCCTTGGTATATAAAAGTAATAATAAGGTTTTGCAACTACTTAATAACATCATGGTTAATAAGTTTAAAGATGGTTTGATTTATGCTGAATTTGTAAGTAAAAAGAAACAATTATGCGTAGCTTTAGGATTACCTGAACCAACTGTTGAAAGATGAAGAGGATAAGACTGCAAATAATACAGAGATAGAAAATATAGAAAACTTGTTAAAACTTAATGTTGAGATTATATAAATGTCCCCTCATTTTGATGTGAGGGGACATATACCAAAATCATGATTAAATAAAGTAATACAAGATTATGGAAATCTCTTTGATTTATTCAAATTACTAATGGGTTAGTACCCTTTAGAGTTTGAATTAAACCTTCTCGCGAATACGTGCAGCCTTACCAGAACGATCACGTAAGTAGTAAAGTTTAGCACGACGAACGTCACCACGACGGGTAACAGTGATAGAAGAAATTAACGGAGAGTGGGTCTGGAATACACGCTCAACACCTTCACCAGAGGAAACCTTACGAACGGTGAAAGAAGAGTTTAAACCACGATTGCGCTTAGCGATAACATTACCCTCGAAAGCCTGTAAACGGGTCTTATCACCTTCAACAACTTTTACCTCAACGCGTACGGAATCACCAGCCTTGAACTCAGGGATATCAGTACGAATCTGCTCTTTCTCAAGAGCATCAATAATAGGATTGCTGGCCATATTTATGTACCTTTAAAAAATATACAAATTCTTTATGAACGTTGACGAAGATACTCGTTTAAAAGCTCCGTCTCGGTCTTATCCAAAATCCGGTCTTTGAGCAAATCAGGACGTCTCTCATAAGTGCGTCCTAAAGCTTGCATCAAGCGCCACTTTTTGATCCTTGCATGGTCGCCGCTTAATAATACCTCAGGAACTTCCATTCCATCGATAACCTCAGGACGTGTATACTGAGGAAAATGCAACAAACCTTCTGCAAAAGTATCTTCTTCGGCATTACGAATATTACCAAGAACCCCTGGAACCATTCGTGAAACCGCATCGATGATACACATGGCAGGAAGTTCACCCCCTGACAGGACGTAATCACCGATAGAAACCTCCAGATCGACTTCTTTCTGAAGGATGCGCTCGTCTATGCCTTCGTAGCGTCCGCTAACTAAGATCATAGAACCCCAGCTTGAGAATCGTGTGACCAGAGAGTGATTTAGCTGTATACCTTGTGGAGACATGCATACAACTTTTGTTCCGGAAGGAGCATCTTTTCGAGCTGCTTCAATAGCATCTCGTAATGGCTGTACCTTCATAAGCATACCTGGACCGCCGCCATAAGGCTTATCGTCCACAGTCTGATACTTATCAAGGGTAAAATCACGCGGGTTATAAGTGTTAACGCTAATCAAACCACGTTCACACGCCCGTCTGGTTACCCCACTTTTAGTAACAGCACCAAACATTTCCGGAAAGAGTGAAACTACACCAAACCACATGGTTAATAGTCCACACCGGATTTAGCGAAGTCAACTTCAAACGGCTGACCTTTGGCATCTGCACTCTTTA
>URKL01000072.1 GCA_900548485.1 uncultured Succinatimonas sp. | reverse complement strand
TATTTAGATTTAACGGCGGGTATTGCTGTAAATTGTTTAGGACATACTCCAAATGGAGTCCAAAGAATTATTAAAAAGCAGTGCCATGAATTAATTCATATCAGCAATATTTTTACAAATAACAAGACCTTAGAGTTAGCTTCAAAGCTTGTAGATGCGACTGGATATGAAAAGGTGTTCTTTGTAAATTCAGGTGCTGAGGCTAATGAGGCTGCCTTAAAATTAGCTCGCCATGTAGCCTTTTTAGACTATGGTGAGGATAAAAATGAAATTATTTCTTTCACTAATAGTTTCCATGGCCGTACTTTATTTTCAGTATCTGTAGGTGGTCAACATAAATACTCTGATGGTTTTGGTCCTAAACCTGCAGCTATTACTCATCTGCCATTTAATGATATTGAGGCTTTAGAAAAAGCTATTTCTGATAAGACTTGCTGTGTCATGTTAGAGCCAATTCAAGGCGAAGGTGGCATTATTACTGCTACAGATGAGTTCTTAAATAAAGCTCGTGAATTGTGTGATAAGCACAATGCCTTATTGATTTTTGATGAGGTTCAAACTGGTGTAGGTAGAACTGGTACTTTCTATGCTTATGAGCAAACTTCAGTGAAACCTGATATTTTAACTACAGCTAAAGGCTTAGCCTCAGGTATGCCGATTGGTGCTATTTTAACTTCAACTAAGATAGCCGCTCATTTTGGTCCTGGTACTCATGGTTCAACCTTTGGTGGCAATGCGTTAGCTTGTGCTGTTGGTTCTTATATTGTTACTAAAGTATCCGATCCTAAGTTTTTACAAAAGGTTTTGGAGAGGAGTGCTTTATTGAGACAGGGCTTAGCTGAACTTAATGACAAGTATCAAATCTTTGAAACTATCAGAGGTAAGGGCTTATTGATAGGCTGTGTCTTAAATGAAAAATATAAGGGACAGAGCGGTAAATTACAAAAGTGCTGTGCAGATGAGAAGCTTTTGACCTTAGTTGCTGGCGCTAATGTTTTACGTTTAACTCCGGCTTTAAATATTAGAAAATCCGTAATTGCTAAAGCATTAAAGCATTTAGATAAGGCTTTTGCTGATTTTGTTAAGGCTAATAACCAATAATCTTGAAAAATAGGCGACATTAGTGTCGCCTATTAAAAACTAAATTTCTATTTATGGAGATCTTCTAAGGTTAAATAGAAGATCTCTTTTAGAGAGTCTAAGACCTTTACCGGAACTCTCTCATTTATTTTATGAATAGTCTTTCCAACTGGTCCAAATTCTACAGTTTCTGTGCCTAATGGTCTTATAAAACGGCCATCTGAGGTACCGCCTGAGGAACCTAAACTAGGTTTAACCTTTAAGACCTCATAAATCTTCGTGCTTAAGACTTCAATAAGTTTGCCTTCTTTAGTGATAAAAGGTTCACCATCGTGTTGAAAGCTTAAATCACACTTTAAGTTAAGCTTTGAAATCCATTTTTCAACATGAGCTTTAACTGTGGCAACTGTTTGCAAATCATTATAGCGACTATTACATCTTAAAGTACAAACTCCGGGAATAACATTGTCAGCGCCAGTACCGGCATGGATATTTGATACTTGAAAAGAGGTTGGAGGAAAACTATCTGAACCATTATCGATAGGATTTTCCATTAAAGCCTTGATTAAAGTAGCTGCTGCATGTACTGCATTTGAGGCGTATTGCTCTTGTGCAATATGTCCTTGTACACCATGTACAACAATCGTGTAGTTGATATCACCACGACGACCGTTTTTTATACTATCGCCAAAGGATTCATCACAAGAACATTCTCCGATAAGGCAATAGTCGGGGATAAGATTATGCTTTTTTAAAAAATTATCAACAACAAAAGGGGTTGCACCTTTGGCATCGCCTTCTTCATTTGAAGTTAAAATTAATGCAATAGTACCAGGATGTTCAGGATTTTTTACAATATAATCATGCATTGCCATAATCATGGCAGCATCACCGCCTTTCATATCAGCACTGCCGCGACCATATAAGACCATTTCTCCGTCATATTCTAAAATATCTCCACAGAAAGGATCATGATCCCAAGCTTTACTATCACCAGTAGGAACAACATCGGTATGTCCTAAAAAAAGAGTGAATGGCGATCCATGACCATGCATGACAACAAGATTCGTAGTACCGCTATCGCAAAGAGTGGTACAGCTACAACCTAGAGGCTCTAAAATATTAGAGACGAGCTTTTGACAGCCATTATCATCAGGGGTGATAGAGGGAATTCTTACTAAGCTTTGAGCTAAAGTTACGGTTTTAGAGAGATTCATAATTTTAAGCTTTTTTAAATTTATCGTAATTGAGTTTTAAATACATCAAAGCGATGATGGTTGCGGAATTACGGATGCCGCCTGTAGCAATTTGATTATAAGCATCCTCAAATTTGGCTTTAAAGACACGAATGTCTTCACTCTCACTTTCCAGCCCTCCATGATTGGAAAGATGGCTTAAATCACAGGTAGCAATATAGATAGTTACATACTCAGAAATACCGCCTGGGCTTGGATATTCACCTAAGCAAAAATGTAAATTTTCAGGGCTGATTTCAATTTTTGCTTCTTCTTTAAGCTCTCGTAAAGCAGCTTGTTCTGGAGTTTCTCCATCATCAATAAGACCTGCGACAACTTCAACTAACCAAGGTGAGATTTTATCTTTTAAAGCACCAGGACGAAATTGCTCGATCATACAGACTTCATCGGTATTAGGATCGTATGGTAAGACTACTGAAGCATCACGATCACGCTCAAAAATATGGCGATCTAAAATTGGAGATGTAGAACCATCAAAGTGTTTATAGGAAACCTTATATTCATCCATAGCAAAGATTTTTTTGTAAGTACGTTTCTTTTCGTGGATGGTTACGTCATTTATAGTAAATTTTGGCGCGAATAATTTTAAAGCATCAGACATAAAGGATAAAACCTATTAAAATAGAAGTATTTTCAAGGAGCATAACTAATGAACAGGATTTTACTTAAAGACGCCGCAATAGCAACTCCTTCTCGTATTATACGAGAAGACCTCCTCATTGAAGGAAATTTAATTGCAAAAATAGCCCCTAATATAAGTTGTGAAGGGGCTTTGGTCATCGATTGTCATGAGCTTTTAGTCATGCCAGGCCTTATTGATGAGCATGTGCATTTTAGAGAGCCTGGTATGACTCAAAAGGCTACTATCTATTCTGAGTCACGAGCTGCTGTTTTAGGTGGTGTTACCTCTTATTTAGATATGCCCAATAATAATCCACCAATTTTAGATGAAGAGGGCTTAAATTTAAAAAAAGCTATAGCTTCTCAAGACAGTATTGCTAACTATGGTTTTTATTTAGGTGCAGGTAGCGATAATTTAGAAGCAATTAAGCGTATCTCTCCTAAAGATTATGCGGCTTTAAAGATCTTTATGGGATCTACCACCGGCAATTTGCTTTTGGATGATTTAAAAACTTTAGCAAAGGTTTTTGTTGAAGCTCAGACTTTAATTTGTACGCATTGTGAAGATAGCAATATAATTTTTGAAAATGAGAAAAAAGCCGCTTCCAAATATGGTGAAGATATTCCTTTTGCTATGCATCGTATGATTAGAAGTGAAGAAGCTTGTATTGAGTCTTCAAAGCTTGCGATTGAACTTGCAAAAGAGACGGGGGCGCGTCTGCATTTAATGCATTTATCTACTGCAAAGGAAGTCGAGATTTTAAAAGACTATATGTTTGGTAATTGTCGCACGCG
This sequence comes from uncultured Succinatimonas sp., assembly GCA_900548485.1. Lineage (GTDB taxonomy): Bacteria > Pseudomonadota > Gammaproteobacteria > Enterobacterales > Succinivibrionaceae > Succinivibrio. Next base: position 4,451 of record URKL01000072.1, on the reverse strand, counting down.
TCAGATTTCAGGTGAAGCTGTAATTCCGCATTTATTCTTCTCTGAATCTGATTATGAGCGTTTAGGCGGTTTTTTAAAGTGTAACCCAGCTGTTAAGACAGAAAGAGATCGTCGCGCTTTAATTCAGGCTGTAGAAGATGGCGTAATTACTACTATCGGCACTGATCATGCTCCTCATGAAATTAGCGCTAAAACTGGTAATTATAAGCATTGCGCCTCAGGTGTGCCGTCAATTCAATACTCTTTACTCGCTTTATTAGATTTATGGAAGCGCAGAGAGATGAGTTTAGAGACCATTATCAAAGCAACTTCTGAAAATGTGGCTGCTCGCTATCGTATTAAAAATCGCGGTAAAATTGAAGAGGGATATTATGCTGATTTAGCTATTATTGATCCTTTAAAACCGCATACAGTTACAAGCGATGAGATTGCAAGTAAGTGTGGTTATTCGCCATTTTTACATCGTACTTTTTCCTGTTCTGTGGTTCATACCTTAGTTAATGGTAATTTAGTAGTAGAAAATGGAAAATTAGTTGACGATAGCACAGGCTTTGCTTTAGAGTTTGACCGTTAACCTTAATATATAGCCCTCATTTTTAGAGGGCATTTTCTAAAGAAAAGATTTATTATGCCAAAAATTTCTCCAAGCTCATCTTGGCTTGAAAAACTTACTTATCCTTTGAAAGCTCTCTATTCTAGAGAATTTTATACATATATCCTTACGCGCATGAAGGGTATTGGTTTTGTATATCTATTGTTATTAAGTGCAGCTATTGCAGCTCCTGCAAGCTTGCAAGTTTCTACCATTATGGATAGGTTTAAATCCTTGGAAATTGTTTCTTTGGTAGGACAATTACCTCCTAGTTATTTAAATAAAAATGGGCAATTGTCGCCAAATGATAGCAATGAGAGTTATAAGCTCTTATATAATTCCAAAGGCCGACCTTCAATTGTCTATAATACAGAGAATAAATCTCTAAATGGAGATGCTTTATTAGCTCCACTTGAGCTTAATAGCAGTAGCTTTGTGGTTAAATCTAAAGAAAATACTCAAACTGTACCATATAGCTCTTTATTTGAAGTAGATTCTTCCTTTAGTCCTTTAAGTGCAGCGCAGTCTTTAGATATGGCTTTAAGCTCAGGGCTTCCTACTATCTGGTCTGTGGTAACTATTTGGTTTTTCTCAATTTTGTCTTTTAATACTTTAATTACAGCATTGATTGCAAAATTCCTCTTTACCATAGTCTCTGGCATAAATTTGAAATTTATGTCTTATATGCGTTTTTGTTCTTTTGGTAATACCATTGTGGCGGTACTGCTTTTAGCTCAATACTACGTAAATCTGCATATTTCCTATTCAGTAATGGCCATGTTGCCTTTAATTTATGTTTTCTTAATCGCAAAAGAGTATCGTAAGAAATTACGTGAATTAGGACCTGAAGGTTTTGCCGCTTATCTTTCTGGAGATAATAATAGACGCACAGTCTTTCAGAATGATGTGCATGATGATAAGTCAAATGAGAATAAATCAGGTCCTGGTAGCTTTGCACCATAGAGCTTGATTTTAGGGCAGTTTTTTACTGCCCTAAATATTTATTAATCTTTTTTGCCTAATTTAAGCCATAGCTTTGCAAGTTTAAGATTTTCATCAAAATACATTGCACCGCCGGTAAAACCGGTTTTATGGATAAAGCAGGTGTGTTCAATGCCTGTAACTTTATCAAGCTCTTTATTATTAAGTCCACGCCATTTACAAGGTGCACTTAAGCGATTTTTAAATTTTTGAGCCTTTGATACTGGCAGAGATTGTACTCGCCATCTGCCACTTCTATCAGGATATACGGCCAAAAGACAATCTTTAAATAATTCCATATTGGCAAATACGGCCTGAGTCCAGGGGAGTTTTTCATGCATGATTAAAAGCTCTCCTCCTGTATAGGCAGTTATAACCTTAGCTATACCATTTTCAGTGTTAAGTGCATTCATAGCTACATTTACAAGCAAGGTTTTTAGGATTTTTACCACAGTTAAGAAATTTTTGTCCTGAGCCTCAGAATTAGGCTTGATGACATTCATCATGGCAACTAAATAGGGGATACTTGGGATGCTTTGTATAAAATCACAAAGACAGTCTTTAATGGCATTTTCCTTAGGAGTTGAGGCTTCTGTGAGTTTATCTAAATGCTCGGTAAGTTGACCATTATCATCAAGATCGACAAGTTGCATAAACTCTTTATCAATTCGCTCAAAAGCTTTTTGAATAATTTCTGGTGTAGGATTTTCTTCAAGATTGTTTTTAGCTACTTTTTTTAAGAACTCAAGACCAAATTTTTTCCACATTAGACCTGCTGTCGCATATTTAATCCCGTTTTCTCTCTCTAAGGTGAATTCTTTGCTGTGATGGTCAAAGTGGCGCTCGTCATTTATACCTGAAACATCAAGAATAATGTCAGCCTTTTCTAACTCTTGTGGATCACGACTGCGGATAAAATTACAATTGTCGTATAAATAGCTTATGATCGCACAGGCTGTGGTTTCATCGGCATGAAATGAGCCGTCATGGGTGGCAATCAGCATGAAATCTCCTTAGGGCAAGTAAAAATTTAGCCATGATTTTCAATATGTGGTTCAGATCCTATCATATTTGTTTTTTTAAGTTCGGCAAAAGTTAATTTTTTGAGCTATAGAGCTAAAACATTATGAGGTATAAAGGGATGCCTAAGTCTTTGAAGAGCTTATTAAGCTTAGGCATATATAAAAATTTTTTGTTAAAATGCATCCACAAAAAAACATTGCATTGAAGAGAATATGATTATGAATAATTTTAGAGTATATCTAGCTCCTATGGAGGGGTTAGCAGATGCGCCTTTACGTAAGATCCTTTGTGCACATGGTTCTTATGATGAGTGTTTTTCTGAGTTTATTCGTGTAACCGATATTCCTCTTTCTGATAAGACGTTAACTAGAATTGTGCCTGAAAGCGAGAACGGCTTTAAAACTGCGGATGGCACGCCTGTAAGAGTCCAGTTATTAGGTGACAATCCAGATATCTTAGCAAAGAGTGCTAAATTAGCCGAGCAAAAAGGCGCTTATGGTATTGATATGAATTTTGGTTGTCCTTCACGCTTTGTGCATCATGCAGGCTCTATGCTTTTGCTTGAAACTGAGCTTTTAAATACTATTGTTGCAAGTCTTCGCGATAGTTTAGATCCTAAAACTAAGCTCTCTGTAAAAATAAGAGCAGGTTTTGCCGATAAACAAGAATTAGCAGGCATTATTAAGTCTATTGCTATTGAAGGTGTTAATGAGATTATTGTTCATTGTCGTACTAGATCTGAGCTCTATCGCGCTGAAGCTTTGGATTGGTCAATCTTAGCACCTATGCATGAGCTTTGTCCTAATGTCAATTTGGTGGCTAATGGTGATATTGTCGATCTTAAAAGTGCTTTAGAGTGTCAAAAACAGACTTTATGTTCAACTTTAATGTGTGGTCGAGGTGCTTTTATGACACCAAATTTAGGTCATGTAATTAAAGATGAAGCTATACCTTTTAATGATGAACAGATCTTAATTACAACTATTGAGGTTATGGAGGAATTTATCTCCTTAGGCAGACCTGATAAGACTGTTATGGATAGAGCCAAGCAATTTTTAGGTTATGCTCGTTTAGCTCATCGCAATTTAGCAGATTTCTTCCGCGAATTTTGTCGTTTAAAGACTCCTCAAGAGGGAATGATAGCAATTGAAAATAAATTAAAAAATCTTCAGTAAATAAAATATTCAATAGATAGAAAATGTTTAGAGGAATTATGCAAACGATTTGGAAAATTTGTTTATCTTTAGGAGTTTTATTTGTAACAAATTGTGCAAACGCTAATCTTGTAGTATCTACACATGAAGTATTGAACTATATAGGTAAAAACGTAACTGTATGTGGATATGTAGCGCAGATTGTAACTAATAAGCAGTATATCTTTTTGAATTTTGATTATGCTTATCCTAAGCAATCTTTTACTATATTTATTACTCCTGAAATTCGTTATAACAATATTCATCAATTTGAACAAAAAAAGGTATGCGCACTTGGTACAGTTGGCCTTTACAAAGGCAAAGCTGAGATGACTAATCCGCAATCTTTACAAATTGTTAATTAAAGATTTGTTATTTGTAAGTGATTTAAGTTTACCAGACACACCGTAGAAATTCGATCTTCAGAGTGCGAAGAATATCAAGTTGTTAGATTTATTAGCTTGGCGCAATTATGACAATAGTGTTAATTTCAGGTAGCTAATTTTAAATTTGACTTCCGCCCCTTGCTAATAAAGCTAGGGGAATATTACTATCTGGCTTCAGTGCAGACTCTTTTTAGAGTTCTCTTCCTAATCAAGCCTAGCAAGAGCTGCCATAAGGATATTTCCCGCTGCGTTTTCATATACATTGGCTGTATATCC
>URKL01000071.1 GCA_900548485.1 uncultured Succinatimonas sp. | reverse complement strand
GGATCGGCTTTAAAATTTCTTGTCAGATCTGGATCATCTTCAGTGATCTTCTACAAAAAGCTAAATCTGTAATATTTTTTAGTTATAAGAATAAGTTAACATCCATCTTTTTTTAAGATAAAAATTTAAGGCTCAAATTTTTACACTTTTTTTACAGTCATCCTCTTCATTTTTATACAAAATTTATACCGAAATTCATAACATGCTCAAAAGAAATTATTGAGGTGTTTTATGTCAGATTTAATCGTCTTATTTATTCTTTTTGTATCCACAAGCGCATTGATTTTTCTCATAAAAAAGTTTGAATCGTTACTTAATAACGAAAAAAACTAAATATTTATCAATGTTATCTATTATCAAGTTTATTTAGATCTAATCATATAAATCTTTAAAGTATAGGAACAAAAAAATGCAAAGTGCCTTTTTGATACTAGCAGTATTTATGCTTGTTCTTACTATATTAGTAAAACCTGTTGGTATTTATATGGCGCCTATCTGTAAAGGATCGGCACCTATTCTTCTTAAAAAATTTGATGAGAAACTATTACAAATTTTAGGACTCAAAAACTATTCTCAAACCTGGAGTGAATACGCTTACTCTTTAATATTTTTCAATATATTAGGGATCTTGGTTTTATTTTTGATGCAAAGACTTCAAACATATTTACCATTAAATCCCGAAGAGTTTAAAAACATTGAAAGTTATAGTGCTTTTAATACTGCTATCTCCTTTGTAACAAACACAAACTGGCAGTCTTATAGCGGCGAGGTATATATGTCATTTTTTATACAAATGGCAGGCCTTGCATTGCAAAACTTTTTATCTGCAGCAACAGGCATCGCTGTAGCCTTTGTCCTAATGAGATCGTTAGTCGCAAAACAAGAAATTTATCTAGGTAATTTCTTTACAGACATTCTCAGAATAAGTTTGTATATTTTGCTTCCTTTAGCCTTTTTTTACGCAATTTTTCTAGTCAGCCAAGGTTGTATTCAAAACTTTAATGAATATGTTGATATCTCAACATTAGCTAATACAAATCAGACTATACCTATGGGTCCTGTCGCCTCACAAGAAGCTATAAAAATGTTAGGTACAAATGGAGGTGGTTTCTTTAATGCCAATTCTGCGCACCCTTTTGAAAATCCTAATGAGTGGACGAACTTTTCACAATGCTTAGCAATATTTATTATTTCCGCAGCCCTATGTTATACCTTTGGAATAATTGTTAATGATGTAAGACAAGGCTGGACTATCTATATTGCTATGTCCATAATTTTTGTTATCTTTGCCTCACTAATGATTATTTTTGAAAGTGAAGTAAGCCCTTATCTTCTGCAAGAAGGCATAGATCCAAATTCCTTTAATACAGAAGGAAAAGAAACTAGATTTGCCTTAGGTCAAAGCACTCTCTTTTCAACAGTAACAACCTCTGCCTCCTGCGGTGCTGTTAATAATATGCATGACAGTCTCAATCCTTTATCAGGATTACTCACTATGCTTTTAATGCAGATAGGAGAAGTTGTATTTGGCGGTGTTGGTTCTGGTTTTTATGGAATATTTATTTTTATCTTTCTTACTGTATTCATTGCAAGTTTAATGATAGGAAGAACCCCCGAATATTTAGGCAAAAAATTTACCCCTATACAAATGAAGCTCATTGCAATCTCTGCATTATGTAGTCCTTTTTTAGTATTACTTGCAACAGCCATAACCTGTTTATTTGATTTTAATATTGAATCACTCAACAATGCTCAAGCTCATGGTTTTAGTGAATATTTATATGCTTTTAGCTCAGTTGCTAATAATAACGGTTCTGCTTTTGCAGGTCTTAATGCAAATACACCGTTTTTCAATATAGTCACAGCTCTTTGTATGTTTTTTGGCAGATTTACTGTCATCATCTGCATCTTATGCTGTGCAGGATCTATTGCCAAACAAAAAATCACCCCCTCATCTGTAGGATCTTTACCTACTTACGGACTATTTTTCTCTTTTTTAATTGTAAGTACTGTAATTCTAATTGGAGCATTAACCTTCCTGCCTTCATTAGCATTAGGTCCAGTCGTAGAGCATCTTCAGATTTTTTATAAAGGTTAATTTTTAAAATGTCACAAAATAATCAAAAATTAAATTTTATAGATAAAGAAATTCTAAAAGAGGCTTTTTATGAAAGCTTTTATAAGCTAAACATAAAAACTCAATTTCAGAATAAAGTAATGTTCATAGTTTTTTTAAGTAGTATTTTTACTTCAATACTATCAATACTGTCTCTGACTGGGTATTACCAAGAAAACTTCTTCTTTGTCATATCTATTTCTACAATATTATGGTTCACAGTGCTTTTTTCAAATTTTGCTGAAGCCATTGCAGAAGGACGAGCTAAAGCCCAGGCAAGCTCCCTTAAGGATTTAAAAAAATCAACTTTTGCAAATAAACTAAAAGATGAAAGTAATTTAAGCTTAGGAGAAAACGCTCAAACTCTAAAAATAGATTCATCTTTACTAAAATTAAATGATTTAGTGCTTGTAAAAGCTGGAGAAATTATCCCTTGTGATGGCGAAATTGTCATGGGAATGGCATCTGTAAATGAATCAGCAATTACCGGAGAATCAGCGCCTGTAATAAGAGGCGCTGGATGCGATTTTAATAGTGTTACCGGAGGTACCACTTTAGTTTCAGATTTTCTCATCATTAAAGTTAATGCAGAAAAAGGACAATCATTTATCGATAAAATGATAAATATGGTGGAAAACGCTAAAAGAAGAAAAACGCCTAATGAAATTGCATTAACTGTCTTACTTTTGTCTTTAACTGCAGTATTTATTATGGTAACAATCACCTTATATCCATTCTCTGAGTTTGCAGTTAAATTGAATGAGCACGGTCAAACTATAAGCCTATCAGTTCTTGTAGCTCTATTAGTATGTTTAATTCCTACTACTATCGGAGCCCTACTCTCTGCAATCGGTGTTGCTGGTATGGGTAGATTATTAAAATCTAATGTAATTGCCAAATCAGGTCGTGCTATCGAAGCTGCAGGCGATGTTGATGTTCTACTCCTTGATAAAACTGGAACTATTACTTATGGAAACCGTCAAGCCTCTGAGTTTTACCCTGATATTGGCGTATCGAAAGAAGACTTAGCGCGCTCTGCATTACTCTCATCAATAGCTGACGATACTCCCGAGGGAAAATCTATTGTGCACTTGGCTAATAAAATGGGAGTTAAAGAAAAATTATCAGACGATTTCACCTTTATTCCATTTTCAGCTATCACCAAAATGTCAGGTATAAATATTAACGGTAGACAAATACGTAAAGGATCTGCCGATACTATGACTAAATATCTTGAGGACTTAGGTCTATATGCATCAAAATTTATTCTACACACTATCAATAATGTAGCCTCCAAAGGCTCAACTCCTCTTTTAGTTGTAGATAACAACAGACTTATGGGAGTTATTGAGCTTAAAGATATAGTTAAAGGTGGAATTAAAAAGCAATTTGAAAAATTAAGAACAATGGGCATTAGAACCGTAATGATTACCGGTGATAACCCGCTTACAGCCGCAGCTATTGCTGCAGAAGCTGGAGTCGATGACTTCCTTGCAGAAGCTACTCCTGAATCAAAACTCAATACAATTATTAAATTCCAAAAAGAAGGTCATTTAGTTGCAATGACAGGAGATGGCACAAACGATGCTCCTGCTTTAGCACAAGCAGATGTAGCTGTAGCTATGAATTCAGGTACACAATCTGCAAAAGAATCTGCAAATATGATCGACTTAGATTCATCTCCTACAAAACTTTTAGATATTGTACATATAGGAAAACAAATGCTCATTACCCGAGGATCTTTAACAACCTTTTCGCTTGCTAATGATGTTGCAAAATATTTTGCGATTATTCCGGCTGCATTTTCAACTATTTATCCTGAACTCAATATATTAAATGTAATGAATCTATCTTCGCCATCGAGTGCTTTATTATCTGCAATTATTTTCAACGCGCTCATCATTATATTTTTAATACCTTTAGCTTTACGCGGTGTCGCTTATAAGCCCATGCCTGCTAAAAAATTATTAATTAAAAACCTCTGTATTTACGGATTAGGAGGAATTATTACTCCGTTTATAGGCATTAAACTCATTGATATTGTTATTAGTATTTTATAGAGGCCATAATGATCACTACACAACAAAACCCGTTTAAAAGACAATCTATTTTTCAATGTCTTTTCAAAACCTTTTTATGTTACAGCCTACTTTTTATAATTTTAGGTATAGCCTACCCTTATGCTGTAACCTATACCTCTTTAAGTTTATTTAAGGATAAAGCTTCAGGTTCTCTCATAAAATATGAGGATAGAATAATAGGTTCAAAACTAATAGGCCAGGATTTCTCTTTTGATAGGACTCTGTTTCAATCAAGGCCTTCTGTTTCTAATTATGATTCATTAGCCTCTGGAGGTAGCAATTACTCAATTGCTAATCAAAAACAGTTATCAGCTATAAATAAGCGTAAGGACAATTTATTATATTTAAATAATTTTGAAGAGATCCCATCTGAGATGCTTACAGCTTCAGCATCTGGGCTTGATCCTCATATAAGTAAAAAAAATGCTTATTATCAAGCAGCGTTTATAGCCAAAGCAAGAAAAATAAATTTAGCTAATTTACATGCGCTTATTGATAAACATTCTATAAAACACATGTTATCTAATGATTATTATGTAAATGTTCTTGAACTCAATCTTGATTTACAAAAACTAACTAAAGAGTAATAGCCATGCCTCTTGTTGATAATAGCAATAATTTAAATACAAAAGCCAAAGCCCTTTTAGAAAACACTAAAGAGCATAAACGCGGTCTGTTAAAACTTTTCTTAGGAGCTGCTCCTGGAGTTGGAAAGACTTATGCTATGTTAACAGAGGCACGTGAACTTAGAAAATTGGGCTTAGATATTGTTGTAGGTTATGTTGAAACGCACAATCGTCGCGATACACAAGCCTTACTTGATGGCCTTGAAATCATTAAACGTAAAGAGATACAAGTAAATAACTTTACCTATCATGAACTTGATGTCCAAGAAATTATAAGACGTCATCCCGCAACCGTTATAGTTGATGAGATGCCTCATAGTAATCCTCCAGGGGAAATTCACCAAAAACGCTGGCAAGATATTGAAGATATCTTAAATGCAGGAATAAATGTATTTTCTGCTTTAAATATCCAACATTTAGAAAGTCTTAACAGCGTGATTTCTAGAGTTACCAATGTATATGTAAATGAAACCATTCCTGACGCTATTTTTGATAGAGCGGATGAAGTACGCCTTGTAGACTTGCCTCCTGATGATTTGATCTCAAGACTACAATCAGGAAAAATATACCTACCGGAAATTGTTAAAAAAGCTCAAAACAATTATTTTAAAAAAAGCAATTTAATCGCTCTAAGAGAACTCTCTTTAAGGGCTATGACTAATAGACTTGATCAACAAGTAAAACAACAGCACCAAATTAATTCGACTACAAATTCAACCATAACAAATTTTGGTCTACTCTTAGTTTTAGATGGGATTGTATCTAAAGATGCTATTCGAGAAGCTTCAAGAATTGCTAAGGCTTTTTCATCTTCTTTCCACTGCGCCTATATCTTAAGGCCGTCTGCAAAAAATAATAACAAAGAGATCTCGGAGCTTTTAGATTTTGCAGAAAATCTCGGTGCACAAAATACAATTTTTACCACTGAATTTCCTTATTGCATAAAAGATTATGTCAAAGAACATAATCTATCTTTAGTTGCTTTTCCACAATATAACGAAAAAGAAACTGTCAAAAAACTAAAACAATTAAATAAATTATTACCGAATATTTCGGTTTTTACTTTGCCATATAATGTTCATTTACCCAGCTTTAAAGAAAAATTTTCGAACTTTATTGAGAATAATTTCAAAAAAAGCCATGCTTTTTTTATAACATCATGTCTGACCTTTTTTTTAACAATTGTTTTAATGCCAATATCAAACTATATAAATCAGACCAACTTAGTGATGTTTTATCTATTATTGGTATTGTTTACCTCTGTAAAATTTGGCATTTATGCGGCCCATTATGCTTCCATCCTTTCTATTTTATGCTTCGATCTGACAATGATCTCTCCACGAGGATCTTTTGCCGTCCACGATCTCCAATATTTAATCACTTTTGCTACCTTCCTTGTGATAGGTATCTTTTCAGCACGTCTGATATCGCGTCTTAGAAACATATCAAAACAAGCTCGCAATCAAGAAAAGCAAACAAAAATAATGTATAACATTGCCAAAAAATTGGCTAAAACTATTGATAGCGTAGAAGTTTATAATACGATTTCCGCAAATCTTGCAAATTTCTTAGACATTCCTAATGAGTTTTGGGAAATTGACAAAAATTCAGGCGAAGCAGTAAGACTCCAAACTAAATTAAAAAATGTTGATAAAGCCTTAATAAACTTTGTCATATCTAATAAACAAGAAGCTGGATATGGAACAAATACTTTAAATCAATCAAAATATTTATACGTACCTATTGTTTTATCGGGTAATATTCACTCAATTTGCGTAATGGATCTATCTTGTTCATCTCAATACACATCTCAAGCAACGTTCCAAATTTTACAAGCTATATTTGCCTTAACTAAGCAAACTATCGAGCGTTTAGAAAGTGTTGAAGAAGCTAAACAAACTATCTTAAATATGGAAGCTGAAAAGCTACGCCATACTTTAATTCAAGCCCTCTCCCACGATCTAAAAACACCACTTAGTGCGATTATGACTAACGCCGAAATATTGTATAAGCATATCAATGAAAAAACTTTTGATAATTTAAAGTTTGAAGCTGAAGATCTTGTTGAAAGTACCCAAAAATTGGTTAGATTGATGTCTAATATTTTAGAGATTTCTAAGCTACAATCGAATAAAGTGGAATTAAACCGAGACTGGATCCCTGCTGATGAAATTATAGGCGCGACTTTACATGAGTTTAATGAGCGTCTGAAGGATTATAAAATCATAGTGGATGTCTCTTATGATTGCCCTCTTTTATATGTCGATCCCATCTTAATCGACAGACTTTTAGCAAATCTTTTAGATAACGCGATTAAATACTGTCCCAAACAATCAACCATAAAAATTGCGGCCTATCAACGTGGCGATAAGGTAATTTTATCTGTCAGTGATAACGGTCCTGGATTTGGACAAATCAATCCTCAAAGATTATTTGATCCTTTTAAACGCGGCAATAAAGAATCAAAAGTAACCGGTATTGGGCTTGGTTTGGCTATATGTAAAACTATAGCTCGTGCTCACGATGCCGATCTAATTGCCATGCCTTCTTCTTTAGGAGGAGCTACATTTATCCTTATTATGCCGATTATTGATGTTCCTTATACAGAAGACACTTGTTTTTAAGCAATATTCTAAATAATCTTGAGCTAAAATTTTAAAATTATGATAAAACAATATGTTATATAGATACGGGCAATTAAGGTATAAACATGGCGACCATAATTATTATCGAAGATGAAGAACATATCGCAAAAGCTTTAAAAACCGTACTTGAAGATGATGGGTATACGGTTTTTCTTGCTAAAGATAACAAATCTGGACAAATAGCTTGCAGTTTACAACAACCAGATTTAATTCTTCTTGATTTAGGTCTTCCTGATAAAGATGGCATTTTTTTAATCCAAGATATTAGATCTTATAACGACGCCCCTATAATCGTCATTTCCGCCCGTGATGGCGACCAATCTAAAATAAATGCCCTTGATTTAGGAGCTGATGATTATCTAACCAAGCCTTTTAGTACTTCTGAATTATTAGCAAGAATTAGAGCTCATCTTCGAACCCATAAAAAAATTTCGCAAAATCAATCTTTAGAGATAGTAAAACTTACAGATTCTATAAAGGTTGATATTCCAGGAAAGCTTGTCTATAAAAATGATCAAATAATCCATTTAACCAAAATAGAATTTCGTCTTTTATGTGTATTGATTAAAGAGCCCAATAAGGTTTTAAGTCATAGATACATTATGTCTAAAGTTTGGGGGCCAGGATATATTGAACATCAACACTATATTAGAATTTATATGGCTCATTTAAGACAAAAATTAGAAGATGATCCTGTAAACCCTAAATTTTTGATTACAGAGGTTGGTATAGGTTATAGACTGATTTTAGAAAATTGATCCCCAATAAAGCCTC
>URKL01000070.1 GCA_900548485.1 uncultured Succinatimonas sp. | reverse complement strand
GATCGCTGACTATTTTAGCCACCTCAACGATCGTTACCGCGCCGCTAAAATTAAATTAACTACAGTAACCTTCCATTTAATGATTTGAGGATCATTTAAAAGAATAGTAGGCACACCAAATAAGACTACGGCGGCGGTTAAAAAAATCTGCATTCTTGAGATAGTCTTAACTAAGATATATTCAATCAAGGTAGCGATAATGCATGCACCAACGATGAAAGCGGTAGCTAAGATCATATTTGAAGTTAAGCGATAGCTGATAAAAAAAGCTATCACAGGCAAGAATTCAATAATTTTTACAAAAGACTTCATGTGTTTTTTATCCAAAATAAGGTAAAAATAATATTTTGTTAAAATTTTGATCGTCAAATGATCAGTATAAAGCAAAATCTATAAAAAAACTTAAATAGGCTTAAGATAGAAGTTAGCAATTGCAATTGTGTCACAATCTTTAAGATATCGCCTTGATTTTTGTAAAAATATTTATCAAACACCAAGCAGACAAATCTCTGTACTTGAAAAATAAAAATTTTTTATAAAGAGTCAGCGCTGCGAACACACTGAAGAGAGATAGAAATGTAAGCAGTAGGGAGCTCCTTGCTTTAGTAAGGTGAGGAAGTCAAAAGTGTTTGTTGTTATATGAATTTCAGAATATAAATAGAAAACATAAGTTTTTATAACTATAAGATAAGGCCAAAGAAAAATAATAATTGCTCAGAGTCAAAGATGCGTGCATATAGAACAAGATATCAGTTCTTTTTTAGAAAATTTTACTAAAATAAAAAGCTGAAAAAAAAAGAGGAGTAATTAAAATTAAAAAACCTGCCTTCATCCATCATATAAGCTTATAAAGAATTTAAGGCAGGTTTAGTTAAATTTTTAGGATTTAACCGTCTTTAAAGACGGGGTGATATTTTCAAAAATCAATGAGGCTACATCATCGAAATTTTCCGCAAAATAGAAGTTAACTCCTTCTTTTACCTCTGATGGTAATTCTTTAACATCACCTTCATTAGCCTTAGGGCAAATGATATTGAAAATCCCCATACGTCTTGCGGCGATAGTTTTCTCGCGAATGCCACCGATAGCTAATACTTGACCTGTTAAGGATAACTCTCCTGTCATAGCAAAGCCTGTCTTAGGAGCTTGATTTAAAGCTAAAGAGAGCAAGCTTGAGGCTAGAGTTACACCAGCACTAGGACCATCCTTAGGTGTAGCACCTTCAGGTACATGTATGTGGATAAAAGATTTTCCAAAGAAATCTTTATTTTGTGAACTTAATCTTTCAATATTTGCTTGAATATAGCTATAGGCAATCTTTGCAGACTCTTGCATAACTTTACCTAAGCTTCCGGTAAGTTCAAGACCTTTATTTTCATGATCTATACAGGAACTTTCAATTGAAAGGGTAGCTCCACCTACAGATGTCCAGGCAAGACCTGTAATGACACCAATACCTGAGATATGTTTTTCCTTTTTAAAAGGAGCTGTACCTAAATATTCCTCGAGATTGTTCTCGGTAATACTTACAGATTTATCGCCATTTACGATCTTTACTGCAGCTTTTCTAATCAATCTATCAATAGCTCTTTCAGTTGAGCGCATACCGCTTTCTCGAGCATATTCTTCAATCATCTTAACGATGACTTTATCGGAAATTTTCAGCTGAGTCTTACGCATATGCGCAACTTTAAGACCGCGAGGAAGTAGATGCTTTTTAGCAATCTGAAGTTTTTCCTCAGTGATATATCCTGAAAGTCGGATAGGATCCATACGGTCGAGCAAAGCTGGCGGAATACTATCTGAGGTATTGGCTGTACAAATAAATAAGCAGTTTGAGAGATCTAGCTTTTCGTCAAGATAATGATCTAAGAAACTGTTATTTTGCTCTGGATCCAAGGTTTCAAGTAACGCTGAAGCCGGATCACCTTGATAAGAATGAGCGAGTTTATCGATCTCATCTAACATAATTACCGGGTTCATAACCTTACTTTCACGTAAGGCTTGTACCATTTTTCCAGGCATTGCTCCTATATAAGTTTTACGATGGCCCTTGATTACAGATTCATCATCCACACCACCTAAAGATAATCTAAAGAACGGTCGATTAAGAGCTTTGGCAATGGATTTACCAATAGAGGTTTTACCCACACCAGGAGGTCCTACAAAGAGCATAATAGCGCCACGAGTTCCGCCTTTAAGAGAACCTACAGCTAAAAATTCGATGATGCGCTCTTTTACGTCTTTTAAGCCTTCATGATCGTGATCTAAGATCTCGCGTGCTTTTTCAAGGTTGATTTCCTCTTTAGCACTTTTACCCCAAGGAATAGTGGTTAAAACATCAAGGTAATTGCGAGTAACTGCATATTCAGGAGATCCTGATTCTAAGACTTTTATTTTCTTAAGTTCACTTTCAAATCTCTCCTTAATGTAATCAGGAGGAGAAAGCTTTTTCATGCGCTTTTTAAACTCATCGGCCTCAGCTGTTTTGTCATCAACGCGAGTGCCTAATTGCTTTTGAATTTCGAAAAGTTGTTCGCGTAAGAAAAAGTCATGCTGTCGCTTTGAAAGTTTTTCACTTACAGCAGATTTAATTTTATCCTGAAGTTTTGCAGCACTTAATTCTTTTCTTATGAGACTTGTGGAAATTTTAAGTCTATCCAAAATAGTCTCTGTATCTAATACTTGCTGTAGAACACTGACATCAGCTGCAGAAATTGAAGCTGCACAATCAGCTAAGAGCGCAGGATCTGATTGATTGAAGCGCAATAAATACTGACGCATCTCGTCGGTATACATTGGGTTTAGAGGTAAGAGCTCCTGAATTGCCCCTACTAAAGTCATAGCATAACTTCTAACCTCAATTTCCTCTTGAGAGTCAGCTTTAGGTGTAATAGTTTTAGGAAAATCGATAAAGGCTAAAGGAGATTTTGTACTATTAACCCATTTCTTTATTTGAATACGGCATAAGCCTTCCACGATAATATGGATTTCACCTGGTACGGATTTAGCGTGTAATAGTCTTACTAAGGTTCCGGTTTTAGGATAATCCTCAGGAACAATGTCTCGCCCCGATATCGGTTTTTCTCCTAAGGAGAAAATTGCAAATACCTTATCCTGACTTTCTGCAATTTTTAAGATTGTATCTTCCCAATCGAGGGATATTTGCATAGGAACAATCTGGCTTGGCATTACAGGTTTACCAAAGCAAGGAATAACAAAAACTTTTTGTGGATATTCAGGTACGATTAAGTGCGGAATTTTGTCAGAATTTTCATCTGAATTTTTCTGATTATCCTCATTTATCTCAGAGGGTTTATTTTCGACTAATTGAGCTCTGTCAGCTAAAGCCTGAATAGCATCAGCTACCTTGTTGATATCTGAAATATCAATAACCTCGGGATCTTTGGCAATTTCTGTATTTTCAGAGGCCTCTTGTTGTTTTATTTTTTTCTTCATCTGCTCAAGCTTTTTAGTCAAAGCTTCTACCTGAGCTTGAAGTACGGATAATTCCTGAATATCTTTATCTTTCATAAGTTGATAAATCTCAATAAAGCGCTTTTACTGAATTTTGTACATAAGGTTTAAACTATGATTTTTCAAGGGTATTAAAATTTATTTACAAAAAGATTTTTCTCTTTTTTTATTAGTAATAAAAATTGGTAAATAAAAGCTTAAGATTCTCATGGTTGTATATAGCTTAATATTAAGGCTTTAAGAAATTTAAAACCTAAAATTAAAGAATCTTCATCAAAGTCAAAAGCACTATGATGATGTGGTGCTTTGATATCTGAGCCAATTACAAAGTAGGCGCCAGAACCTCCTAAATTTTGAATTTTATCTATCAATAAAGAACAATCTTCTGAAGCTTTAAACGAAAATGTTTGTCCATAATCTCTAATATTGCTTATTTTTAATGCTTTATTGAGCTGTTCAAGGGTATTTAGGGAGTTTTTAATGGGTATGCCTTTGCCAGAGATAGTTTTTACCAAGCAGACTTTTTGTATGTCTCCTAAAGGAGCTTGTGTGACTATTTCAACACCACTTTTTTGTATTACAGTTTGAAGTTCTTGTTCAAGAAATTCTAAATCCTCAATATTTTTAGCTCGAATTTCGCCTACACATGAGGCTCTATCAGGAATAATATTCGAAGAACCAGGAACCTCAACATTTGAAAAATTTACTAATAGTTGGCGATCTTTATTTATAAGTTTAAGCGCATTATCAATTACATAACAAAGTGGAGATAGGGCATTGAGGCCTTCATAAAACTTTCCTGCATGCGCTTTACGACCATAAAAATCCAGTTTAAATTTTAATGTTGCTAAGAAGTTATCTACATGTGTGGCAATATATCCTGAGGGTAATCCCATGCCTAAATGATAACCATATATTTCATCAATATCTAAAAGCCAAGTACTTGCAGTTATAATCTGTGCGCCCTTACAGCCCTCTTCACCACATTGAAAGATAAAACTTAAAGCACCTAAACCTTGATTTTGTAATTTATCTAAATTCGCATTAATCCATAAAATTACCGCTAAGCTTATGGCCATATGACCGTCATGAGCGCAAGCATGCATGTTTTTTTGAGATCTAAATCCTAATTTATACGGAAGATGTTCAGGATCCTCGCTTTCTTTAATAGGTAGTCCATCCATATCGCAGCGAATAGCTATATGTTTACCTATTCCTAATTTAAAAGTAAGTTTGAAAGCAGGAATGGGGGATTGAGTATTTTTTTTGCTTTGATAGCGACAAGAAAGCGGAACTTTATTAAAAAATGCTTTTAAATCATTTTCATTTAAAAAAGAAAATTCTCCTTTAACGTCCTTTAGGACATTTAAAATGTAATCAAAAGTTTGCCATTCATTAAAAGCAGTTTCTGCGCGTTGATGTAAGTCGCGTCTAAAATTTAAGATTTGCAGAACTTCTGCTTTTGAAACGTCCATAATGTGCCTCAAATTTTGTTAAATTTTGTGAATCGTTCTTATAACGGATTTATGCAAATTTTTTTTATAGCCCTTAAAAAAGCTTATTTTTTTCTTAAATTTTGTCAAAATTTGGTGATCTAATACTAAAAAGTTTCAGATAAATTTTGTTATGTTAGTCCGTAACATTATAATATCGTCCAGTCGGCAATGGTACGCAAATCCAGCATAGAGGTCGAATCTGTAACATTATAATATCTTAGATTTGTGAGAATCATCTTCGTGTCTTTGGATGAGATCTTTAAAATAATTTTAGGAATTTGTTATGACCAACAGCACCGAGCAGTTAAGTTTACTTAATCGCTTTTTAAACTGTGTGGAGAGAATGGGTAATAAGTTACCACATATTACCATGCTCTTTATTTACGCACTTGTAGCTACCATTGCTATTGCTACTGCCTTATCTTTTGTTGATTTTGATTATATTCATCCTAATACTCATGAAAAAATCAGAATCTTAAACATGTTAAGCCCAGAAAATCTGATGGATTTATTAGTTTCATCAGTAAAGAATTTTATGGGCTTCCCTCCATTAGGTATAACGATTGTCGCCACATTGGGTATTGGTATTGCCGAGGGTAGTGGTTTTGTTAATGTTTTAATTAAAAAGTTCTTATCTATTACCCCGCGTAAGTTCTTAACCCCGACTGTAATTTTTGTTTCTATCGTTTGTCATATCGTATCTGATTCTGCATATACTATTTTAATGCCAGTTTCAGCCTTGATGTTTTATGCTTGTGGTCGTCATCCATTAGCTGGTATTGCTTGTTCATTTGCAGGTTTAGCTGGTGGTTTTACCGCAAGTTATACCCCATCAATCATTGATCCGGTAATGCAAAGCTTTACCGAGGCTGCCGCTCATATTATCGATCCTAATTATGCAGTTAACGTTTTGTGTAACTACTTTTTCGCTTTAGGTGGTACATTCTTTGTTATCGGTGCTGTATGGTTTGTAACTGATAAGATCATTGAGCCTAGATTATGGAAAACCATGCCTCTTGATGAGAAAACTAAGGATGATGATAGTTTAGTTATCACCCCAGTTACTGAAAAAGAGAACTTTGCCTTCCGTTTAGCTATGGGTACAGTTGTTTTACTTTTAGGTTTACTCTTTATTTTATGCTATCCAGAAGATTCATTATTTAGAGCCCCAGATGGTTCTTTAACCTCTCCTAAAGCTCCAGTAATGCAGGGTTTAGTTCCTTTACTCTTAATTTTCTTCTCCTTACCAGGTATTGTCTTTGGTTATGCTTGTGGTAGCTTTACTAAGGCTAATGATGTGATCCGTTCTATGGAGCACATTATGAAGATGTTGATTTCATTTATTGTTTTCTGCTTCTTTGCAGGACAATTCCTCTATGTTTTCAATAAATCTGGAATTGGTTCTCTCTTAGCAATTTCAGGAGCGGAGTTCCTGCGTGATTTGGGTATGCCATCTGGCATTACTTTGTTGGGTATTATTATCCTAACTGGTATGCTGAATATCTTAATTACTTCAGCTACTTCAAAGTGGGCGATTTTGTCCTCCATTTTCGTACCGATGTTGATGATGTTAGGTATATCTCCTGAATTAACTCAGGCAGCCTTCCGTGTCTCTGACTCAGCTGTTAACGTTTGTACCCCGATGTTTGCCTTCTATCCATTACTGATTATGTATTGTCAGCGTTACTGCTCTAAAGCAGGCGTTGGTACATTAAGTTCCATGATGTTGCCTTATACTTTCGCGCTGTTAATTGTTTTAACGGCTGTGTTGTATGCATACTGGTTCTTAGGTATTCCTTTAGGTTTCCACAGCGGTTTTGACTATCCGTCAACCATGTTCCCACAAGGAGTTTAAATTAAGTGGATAAGATTGAACTTTTAAAAGAGCATTTTTTTCGTTATGTAGCGATAAGCTCTCAGTCAGATCCTAATAATAGTACCGTACCGTCATCCGAGGGACAGACGAAGTTAGCTAATTTATTAGCCTCAGAATTAAAAGAAATGGGGCTTAGTGATATTTATGTTGATGAGCATAGTATTGTTTATGCTAATTTGCCATCTAATGCCGAAGGACCGACTTTAGGTTTTGTCAGTCATTTAGATACCGTAGATGTTTCTTTAAGCGCTGAGGTAAAACCTCAGCTTATTAAATACACTGGCGGTGATGTTCTTTTAAATAAAGAGCTTGGTATTAGTATTAAGCTAGATGAGCATCCTGAATTAGCAAACTATCTGGGTGAAGAGATCATCTTCACTGATGGTACTTCAGTCTTAGGTGCTGATAATAAAGCTGCTATGGCTAATCTTATGACCATGCTTCAGATTTTAACTGAAGACAAGAATATTAAGCATCCTAAGATTTGTGTAGCCTTTGTGCCTGATGAGGAGATTGGTCTTAAAGGTTCAAAACTTATGGATTTGTCTCGCTTTGATGTTGATTTTGCTTATACCATCGACAGTTGTGGTCTAGGAGAGGTTGTATATCAAACCTTTAATGCAGGTTCTGGCGTTTTAAAGATTAAAGGTGTAAGTGCACATCCTATGTCATCTAAGGGTGTTTTAGTAAATCCTTTATTAGTGGCTTGCGATTATATTTCTATGTTTGATCGCAATCAGACTCCAGAGTGTACTGATGGCCTTGATGGTTATTGGTGGTTTACTGGCATTAAATCAGATCCTTTATATTGTTCTTTAAATGTAGCTATTCGTGATCATGACAAGAACAACTATATAAAGCGCAAGGAAATTTTAAAAGCTAATGTCGAAAAGCTAAAAGAAATGCATCCGCGAGCTGAGATTTGTCTTGAGTTTAGCGATACTTACGAGAATATTGCTAATAATGTAAGCGTTGAAGATCGTCCGATTGCGATGTTATTTGAGGCTTTAGATGAGTTGTCAATTAAACCTGTGGTTTATGCTATGCGTGGTGGCACTGACGGCTCAGCTTTATCAGCTCGTGGTATTGTGACCCCAAACTATTTTACTGGTGCACATAATTTCCACAGTTATGCAGAGTTTTTACCTTTATCTTCTTTTGAAAAGTCTTTAGAGGTAAGCTTGAAGTTAGTTGAGTTAGCTACACGATGACTTTCTCCCCTTGCTTTAGCAAGGGGATTCCCACTGAAGACAGATATTACTATATGTCTTCAGTGTTGACTCTTTTGAAAGTTCACTTTCTAATTTAGCCTAGCAAGAGCTGCCATAAGGATATTTCCCGCTGCGTTTTCATCCGCATTTTAGACATTTCCTGCTCGTAATCTTTAGATTTATCTTTAAAAAGATTTGTCCTCTTTTC
>URKL01000069.1 GCA_900548485.1 uncultured Succinatimonas sp. | reverse complement strand
TTCGGAACGCTGATATCTGCCAGTTCTTCGGCTGTATAAATATGTTTACCATCAACAAAGACCTTACCATCAGCAAAACCCATAATTAATTTACCGCGCTCGATGATACGTTTTAAGTCGATCTGATAAGTTACGAGTTTGCAGTTATCTAAAACCTCACCCTTAAATTTGACTTTATTGACTCCTAAAGCACGGCCTTTACCAGGACCACCTCTCCAACCTAAGAAGAAGCCAACTAATTGCCACATTGCATCAAGACCTAAGCAACCAGGCATTACAGGATCGCCTGGGAAATGGCAATCGAAGAACCATAAGTCTGGATTAACATCAAGCTCAGCGGTTACAAAACCTAAGCCATGCTCGCCGCCTGTGGCCTGAATCTCAGTGATGCGGTCAAACATCAGCATATTGGGGGCCGGAAGCTGGCTATTACCGGGGCCGAATAATTCACCACGGCTGCAAGCTAAAAGATCTTCTTTATTAAATTGATGAATACCGCGTTCAAGCAAAGATGCCATGATAGCTCCTAATGGTTAAATAAATAAGAGCCTAAAGTATAAGGCTCTTTTGTAAATTTTTACAAGTTTTTTAGCGAGTACCGAAAACCACAATGGTTTTTCCGTGAGCTGTAATCAGATGATTTTCTTCCATCATCTTAAGGATACGACCTACAGTTTCACGTGAACAGCCTACAATCTGACCAATTTCTTGACGAGTGATCTTAATTTGCATACCGTCAGGATGAGTCATTGCTTCAGGTTGGTGGGCTAAATTCAATAAGGTAGCAGCAATACGGCCAGTTACATCTAAGAATGCAAGATTACCTACTTTAGCAGAGGTTTGAGCAAGACGTTGAGAGATTTGGGCAGTAAGACGCATTAAAATTTCGGGATTAACCTGAACTAACTGCTTAAATTTATTATAAGAAACTTCAGCAATTTCGCAGGCAGTTTTGGCTTTTACATAGGCTGTACGTACAGGATTTTCACTCTCATCGAATAGGCCAACTTCGCCGATAAAATCACCCTGATTTAAATAGGTCAAGATCATTTCATGACCTTCAGCGTCCTTAATGAGAACAACTACAGAGCCTTTGGCAATATAGTAAAGAGTCTCAGCCTTTTCGCCTGCATGAATAATGGTGCTTTTGGCATTATATTTATGTACGTGACATTGACTTAAGAACCAGCTAATGGTGGTATCAGTTTGAGTTTTTGTAATCGAATTCATCATAAATTATGACAGGGTATCCCAAGTTTTTTTAAGGGAAGAATGTCATTCCTACCTGCCATCCTCCATTTAAATAAAATAAACCTCAATAAGCCAAAAGTAGTGTTTTAACATAAGTTTTTGGCAAATGATTGAAATTTCCAAAGACAACGTTTAGTTATTACAAATTGCTATTTCTCTGTCTCCAAAATCAAATTGATACTGATACTTAACTGTATCCTCAAGCATGAACTAAAATGTGCACTTGCGTGCAAAGTTTCACAGGACAGGCTTCCTGTTTTTAGTACATTCTTTATAAACAATTAATGTTTTTCTGTTCTATCAATTGTTTATGATCATAGCATAATTTAAAAGAATAAATATGTTTAAACTAACTATATGTTTTTTAAATAAAAATTAAAAATTAGAGAATATTATTAGTATTTTATTCCTATAAATTTTGCTTTTATATAATAAATATTAGTAGGTAATTTATACGCTATCATATTGATATTAAATAATAATTTAATAATAAATCTTATTGTACTTATAGGTCCATACGAATAAAGCTTTTTCTTATAATTGCAATCGTTTGTTTTTGTGTATTTTGATACGTCTCACATTTTAGCTACCATTCGCCTTGTCTAGATTGCACTTTATGGGTGCCGTTGAGCATAAATTAATAATTTTTTTGGGATTTTAAAATTGTAAATAAATCAACCTATACTTGTTGAATAAGAGCATGTATTGCTAATAAAAAAGGAGGCGACGCATTAGCCTTAATATGTTAAGCAAACTTGGCGTCGACGTCAGATGAAAAAAAAGTTATTGATCTTGACTGTAGTTTTAGCAGTAATATTTGGTTATATATTCTATCAATTGAGACTTACGCAAAATGTTGATTTGCAGAAGGCTCATGGCATGGTAGACATTAGGCAGTCATCATTATCTTTTGAAACTTCTGGGCGCATAGTTGAGCTTTTAGTAGATGAGGGCGATTTAGTTGCTAAAGGAGATCTTTTAGCAAGACTTGATACTCAGGCTATAGATCATCAAATAGCTATTACTAAGGGAGAATGTAAAGCATTAGAGGCAAAACTCTTAGAACTTGAAAACGGTTATCAAAAAGAAGATATAAAAATTGCCAAAGCTAATCTTGATAATTTAGACAATGCACTTGCAATTGCCTCATTGACTTATGAGCGTTATCAAAGACTTTTTGCTCAAAAAGCTATTTCAGCTCAAGAACGAGATCAGGCTTTTTATCAATGTGAGCAATTAAGAGCACAAAGACAAAGCTGTGAAAAAGAATATGAAAAGCTAAAAAATGGCTATCGAGAGGAAACAATAACTGCTCAAAGAGCACAAACCGATAGCTGTAATGCTAATTTAAATTTTCTTTATTATAAACGAGATGAGCAATCGGTATTAAAAGCTCCATATTCAGGTCAAATTAGAAGTAGGCTACAGGAACTTGGTGATATGACCTCACCACAAAATACAGTTTATGAATTATCTCAGATAGACAATAAGCGCGTACGTGTTTATGTACAAGAAAAACAATTGTCATTTTTGCATATAAACGATAAAGCTACAGTTATTTTAAGCAATGACCAAAAACTTTATGGACGTATTGCCAAAATTAGCAACACAGCCATGTTTACTCCTAAGAGTGTGCAAACTGAGGAGTTAAGAGCAGATTTAGTTTACGAAGTTCGTATTGATGTTGAGGATCCGCGACAGGATTTACGTTTAGGGCAACCAGTTACAGTTAGTTTTGAAAAGTAAAATTGTAATTACAGAGATCCCAATTTAAAAAGCAAGGATCGTAGATGGAAAATTTTGTTACTGTAAATGGTGTCTATAAGGCTTATAAGAAGCCTGATGGGACAGATAATCAAGTCTATAGCGATTTTAATTTAGAACTAAAT
This sequence comes from uncultured Succinatimonas sp., assembly GCA_900548485.1. Classification (GTDB taxonomy): domain Bacteria; phylum Pseudomonadota; class Gammaproteobacteria; order Enterobacterales; family Succinivibrionaceae; genus Succinivibrio. Next base: position 5,428 of record URKL01000069.1, on the reverse strand, counting down.
GCTAATTTACATTTAGTCTGTATTACAGGTCCTGACGGTGCAGGTAAATCTACCTTACTTAAGATGTTAGCAGGTTTAGTTAAGCCTGATAGTGGTAAGGTCAGTCTGTTTGAACAAAAACCAAATAATTCTTCTTCCGAGTTTTCATCTCAAATTGGTTATATGTCACAGACCTTAGGCTTATATATGGAGCTTACGGTTTATGAGAATTTAAGTTTAATTGCTGGGCTTAAAAATTATGATCTTAAAAAAGGTGATGAGTTTTTATTAGATCTTTTACGTAAAGTCGATCTCTTGCGCTTTAAGGATTATGCTGCTGGATCTTTATCTGGGGGCATGAAACAAAAGCTAGCTTTAACTTGTGCTTTAGCCTGTAAACCTAAAATTTTGATATTAGATGAGCCTACAGTGGGAGTAGATCCTGTTTCACGTTCAGAGCTGTGGCAAATTATTTTTGATTATCTTGAGAAATCTAAGTCTTATTGTTTATTTACCTCTGCTTATTTAGAAGAAGCTTCTTTTGCTGATGAGGTATTAGTTTGTAATGAAGGCAAGATAGTAATGCGCGGGAAGGCCACAGATTTAGTTAAAATCTGTGAAAAAGAAGCCTATGCCATAAATCCTTATGAGCTTAATTATCAGCACTATGCGCGAGAATTAATGTTTAGCTCTTATTTGTATGATAAAAACTCGCCAATTATGGATGTCTGTCCTCGGATGGGGAATATAGATATCCTACTTTTAAATGGAAAAGATGAGAGCGATTTACGTGTTTATCTAAAAGAAAGATTTAAGCCAATTATCTCTAATTTAAAAATCTTTAAACGCCAGAGTATTTTAGAGGATGTTTATATCAAAGCTACTTGGAATCCTAATTTAAAAATGCCGGTTTTAGATAGAAATATCAAAGCTGATTTTGATAAGCAAGAAGTAGTTATTGATGTAAATGAAATTAAAAAAGTATTTGGTAAATTTACTGCTGTACATCATTCTAATTTTAAGGTGCATAAAGGAGAGATCTTTGGTCTTTTAGGACCTAATGGGGCTGGTAAAACTACAACCTTTAGAATGATCTGCGCATTATTAGCCCCGACTGAGGGTAAGGTTTTGGTAAATGGTTTTGATTTACGCTATGCCAAATCTGGAGCGCGTTCAACTATAGGTTATGTTTCGCAAAAATTTTCTTTATATCGTACCTTAAGCTGTATTCAGAATTTAGAATATTTTGGACGTAGTTATGGTTTATTTGGCAAGCAGTTAAAAGAGAGAATCTCTGAGCTTTTAGAAGAATTTTCCTTAACAAAATTTGCTAATTTACGTGCAGAAACTCTTCCTTTTGGGGTACAACGTCAATTGTCTATGGCCTGTGCCCTAATTCACCATCCAAAGATTTTATTTTTAGATGAAGCTACATCAGGAGCCGATCCTCTAGCTAGGCGTAATTTTTGGAATCGCGTAAATGCTTTATGTGTAGAGGGGACAAGTATCATTGTTACCACGCATTTTATGGAAGAGGCTGAATATTGTGATCGTTTTTTAATTCAAGATCACGGCAAAATTTTAGTTTTAGGTAGTCCTGAAGAAATTTGTGTTAAAGACGGTAAACGTATTAGTGTAAATGAGGCTTTTGTTCAAAAAGTGCAAGAATTCCGCTCTAATTTAAAGGAGGGGAAATGAATTTTAATTATCTGATTATTTTAATCAAAAAAGAATTACTACAGATAAGTCGAGATAAGTCAATTTTAGCTATCACTTTTATCTTGCCCTTACTTTTAGTCTTTATTTACGGTAGCACTTTACGTATGGATATTAAGCCTGTAAATATCGCATATGTTTGTTCTATGCAGAATGAACTCAATTATGAGCTTTATAGTGCTTTTTATGGATCTGATTATTTTAAGACCGTGTATCTTGAAAGTCCCCAACAGGCTAAAGATTTGATGGCTCAGCATAAGATTAAAGCTTATGTTTATTTACAAAATAATTTTGGTTTAGAGTTTCAAAAAAAACGTGCGCAGATTGATGTAATTATCAATGGTACTGAAGCTCAAGCTGCAGCTATTTCTTTAAGCTATATCGAATCGACTCTGATGCAGGTTTTAGGTAGATATGCTTCTGGACAATACGTGATAACTGTTAATGGACGTAATTGGTTTAATGAGGCTAACGATTCGCTATGGTTCTTAATGTCAGGGCAATATATAGCTATTGTCACAGTCATGTGTGTCTTTTTAAGTTCATTTGTTATTTCTCGTGAATGGGATAGATTGACAATTGAAACTTTGCAAGCATCTAATGCATCAGCTTTGGAGATAGTCTTATCTAAGATCTTTGTTTATTTTGTTTTGGGTCTTATGGGGATGATAGTGACAATTCTCTTTGGGCAATTATGTTATGGCATACCTATACGTGGGAGCTATTTGATGCTCTTTATCAATATGTCTGTATATACATTAGAAATGATTTGCTTAGGAGTATTGATTTCATCTGTATGTAAAAATCAGTTTTTAAGTGTGGAGTATGCCATTATTGCCGGTTTCTTACCTGCTGTAATGTTATCTGGACTTATTTTTGATTTAAGAGGGGTACATGATTTTATTCGCTATATAAGTGTAGTTTTACCACCTACTTATGCGGTACAAAGTAATCGCATTATTTTCCTATCAGGGGGCTCCTTAGATATTTTATGGCGTAATATTTTGATTCATTTTACCTTTATAACTATTTTTATTTTTCTGTCTGTAAATATAGTGAGGAGGGACATTAAATGATAGCCGCATTAAAGCAGTCCCTGTTACGTATTTTAGGACTTACTATTAAAGAGTTTTTAACTATCATCAATGATAAAGGCTCGTTACAGGTTTTAATCGCTCCTATTTTGGCACAGTGTATTTTATTTGGTTATGGCACGGCTTTTGACTTAAAACATGTTCCTTGGGTCTATTATGATGAAGCTCAAAACTATGAGTCACAAAATATTTTATTTGATATAGCTAATACTCCTAATTTTGAATTAAAAAAAATTTGTCCTTCTTTAAAATGTGTTGAAAACTGCATCGATAGCCAAGAGGCTTTAATCGGGATAATTATTACTAAAGACTTTAAGTTAGATCATCAGTTAAATGTAATTGCAGATGCGCGTAATACAGCTTCGGCAAATACAGCCATAGGTTATGTGCAAAGTATTGTCAGTTCTTATAACCAAACAGCTTTTGGAAGTTTAGGCTATAACGTGCAAAGTCATATGTGGTTTAATCCTAATAACATTACGCGTTTTTCTATTGTATCTGCGATGATAGTCATTTTGACTTTTATTCAAGTGTTGATGTTGTCGTCATTATCAATTTCACGTGAACGAGAAAATGGATCTTACGATATGATGCTGATGACTCCAACAAATCCTGTAGAAATGCTGATAGGGAAGGCTATGCCTCCGTTGTTTATTTCAATGTGTCAGGGGTTATTGGCTTTTTTAATTTGTGTCTTTTATTTTGAAATTCCGCTGCATGGGAATGTATTTGCATTATTTTTTGGCATTTTTTGTTTTAATATTTCGGTTGTAGGTTTAGGCATGATGATTTCTGTATTTGCTAAGAATCCTATGCAATCGATGATTATTTCTTTTTTATGTCTAATGCCTATGGTGATGTGCTCAGGAATGTTGACTTCTGTCGATGCCATGCCTCAATGGTTTAAAATTTTTGTCTATTTAGATCCTATGTACTATGGTTTAAATATTTTATGGCGCATTTACCTTGAAGGCTTATCTTTAATTGATATCTGGTATTTTTTCATACCGCTTTTGATTACTATGTGCATCACTATGGGTATGTGTATATATTTATTTAGACGTAAGCTTGAATAGCTAATTCATCTAAATAGTTTGTAATTTTGTGATATATAAATTTTACTTTCTTGGTGATATATAAATTCAAAGTGGTCAATTAAGGCTCATAAACGTATAATAAATGCGTTTTTTTATTAATCATTGAGAATTTATTAAAAATGCCTAGACAAACATGGTCGAGCAGACTTACTTATATTTTGACAGTAGCTGGAGCTACTATTGGTTTTGGCGCTACTTGGCGTTTCCCTTATTTAGTGGGCTTAAATGGCGGCGGAGCCTATGTGCTGGTCTTTATTATCGTCATGTTTACGGTAGGCATTCCTATCATTTTAGTTGAAAATGTTATTGGTCGTCGTGCGATGATCAATTGCGTAGATGCTTTTGATCGCAAGCAAGCTGGATTTAATCCCTGGAAGATTGTGGGGTATATGGGAGTTCTCGGGGCCTTTGGTATTTTGGCCTATTACATGGTCATAGGTGGCTGGGTTTTATCCTATATAGCTAATATATTAATGGGATATTTTGATCTCAGTGAGCCTATTTCTAAAACGGTAACTGAAGGCTTTTACCATCAGGAAATAGAGTCCAATGAATTATCTATAGCTATTTATACCTTAATCTTTGTTGCTGTTAATTACATTATTTTAAGAAAAGGCATTATTGATGGTATTGAGCATGCAGTTAAGTATTTAATGCCGTTATTATTTGTTTGTCTAATAGTAATGGTAGGTAAAAATTTAACCTTAGATGGAGCAATGCAGGGAGTAAGTTTTTATTTAAAGCCAGATTTTTCTAAGATTACTCCACAATTATTTTTAGATGTTTTAGGGCAAGTATTCTTTGCGTTGTCTTTAGGCTTTGGCGTAATGATTACCTTATCCTCACATTTGAATAAACAGGAAAATCTCATTAAAACAGCTACGATTACTGGCATTATCAATACCTTAATTGCGGTTTTAGCAGGCTTCATGATTTTCCCTTCTTTATTTAGTGCCGGCTTACAACCTGATTCAGGCCCTTCTTTAGTATTTAAAACCTTGCCTATCGCTTTTTCGCGTATGGGATTTGGTAATTTCTTTGCAGTAGTCTTTTTTAGCTTACTTTTAATTGCTGCCTTAACTACCTCAATTACTATTTATCAGGTAATTATTTCTGTTTTATATGAAAAGTTCCATATAAAACTTAAAGCCTCTATCTTTATTACCTTAGCATTTGTTTATATTTTTGGTAATTTACCGTGTGTTTTAAGTACAGGAGTCTTATCTGAGGTACAAATTTTTGGTAGAAGTGTTTTTGATGCCTTTGACTTTATTTCAGGAAATATCTGCTTTGTACTTACAGCTTTAGGTTGCTGCATTTATGTAGGATATGTCTTAAAAGATGAAGCTAAGATAGAGCTAAAAAATGGTCAGAATGCTACATCTTCACGTTTAGTTGATCTTTGGTATAACTATGTACGCTATATCATTCCGATCATTATTTTGGCAATTTTTGTCTATGGCTTAGTTTAAAACTAGTTTCAGAACTTGACTTCCTCCCCTTGCTAAAGCAAGGGGATTCCTACTGCTTAGATTACTACCT
>URKL01000068.1 GCA_900548485.1 uncultured Succinatimonas sp. | reverse complement strand
GATAAAAACTCTTGTCAGTTAACTATTTAATAAATAAGACTTTTTATTTATATTCTTTAACAAAATTTCAAATTTAACTAAAAAAGTTTTAAACAAAATTACTTATATATTTTTATCCAATTGATTTTAAAGGTATTTTCATACGCACCATTTTTTTACACTGAAAACAAAAGAGTGTTTGTTTTTAGTGCTATCATAAATATATTTTGACTTAATCATGGTTAGACCGCAAAATTAAGCCATACAAAGAAAACGTACATTTCGTACTTTTTAATGAATTTTAATCAGGAGTGCCTAAATGGACTTTGCAGCCGTAAAACAGCTCATCGAAGATAATGATGTAGTTTTTGCCGACTTAAGATTTACTGATAGTAGAGGTAAGGAGCAGCACATCACCCTGCCTATCTCTTGCATTACCGAGAAGTTTTTTGAAGGCGGTAAAATGTTCGACGGTTCTTCTATCGATGGCTGGTGTGGCATCGATAAGTCTGACATGATCTTAATGCCTGACATTGAGACTGTTAAGATTGACCCGTTCTTTGCCGATCCGACCATTCTTATTCGTTGCGATATTTTAGAGCCGCAGACCTTAACTGGTTACGACAGAGATCCACGTTCTGTTGCCAAGCGCGCTGAAGAATACTTACGTTCAACTGGTATCGGTGATGAGGCTTACTTCGGTCCTGAACCTGAGTTCTTCCTTTTCGATGACATCCGTTTCAAATCTAACTTAAGCGGTTGCATGGTTGAAATCGATGATGTCGAAGCTGCATGGAACTCTGATACTCAATATGAAGGTGGTAATAAGGGTTATCGTCCGGCTGTTAAGGGCGGTTACTTCCCTGTACCTCCGGTTGATTCCTCACAGGACATCCGTTCTCAGATGTGTAAGGTTATGGCTGAGATGGGCTTAACTATTGAAGCTCACCACCATGAAGTTGCAACTGCAGGCCAGAACGAAATTGCTACTGAATTCAACTCCCTTACTAAGAAGGCCGATGAAGTTCAGATCTATAAGTATGTAGTTCAGAATGTTGCTTTCCAAAACGGCAAGACTGCAACCTTTATGCCTAAGCCAATTTTTGGTGATAACGGCTCTGGTATGCATGTTCATCAGTCAATTGCTAAGGATGGCAAGAACTTATTTGCCGGAAACCTTTACGGTGGTTTATCTCAGGAAGCTTTATGGTACATCGGCGGTATCATTAAACACGCTAAGTCCCTAAATGCTTTCACAAACCCGTCTACTAACAGCTACAAGCGTTTAGTTCCGGGCTTTGAGGCTCCGTTAATGTTAGCTTACTCTGCAGCTAACCGTTCAGCTTCTATCCGTATTCCTTATGCAATCAACCCGAAGACTGCTCACATTGAGGTTCGCTTCCCAGATTGCACCGCTAACCCGTACTTAGCCTTCGCTGCTATGTTGATGGCTGGTCTTGACGGTATTAAGAACAAGATCGACCCGGGTGAGGCTATGGATAAGAACTTATACGACCTCCCTCCTGAGGAAGCTGCTAATATTCCGCAGGTTTGCGGTAGCTTAGATGAAGCTATCAAGGCTCTTAAGGAAGATCACGATTATCTGCTCGAAGGTGGTGTTTTCTCTCAGGATTGCATCGATGCTTATATTGAAATTAAAGCTAAGGAAGATACTCGCGTTCGTAGCACTCCGCACCCAGTAGAGTTTGAGCTTTATTACAGCTTATAAATATTTAAGGGAAAAATTAAAAATAGCTTGTAAAAACAAGCGTTTATGCAAGAAAGGCCCTTAGATAAGGGCCTTTTTTGTATCTGTACCAACCACAATTAGGTAATAAAATGACAAATCAAGGCTTATATCGTAGCGAATATGAACACGATGCCTGTGGTGTCGGCTTCATAGCACACATCAAAGGACAAAAGAGTCACAGCATTGTCCAAGAGGGATTAGAGGTTCTTAAAAACCTTACTCATCGTGGTGCTGTAGGAGCCGATCCTCTACAAGGTGACGGTGCTGGTATCTTAATTCAAATACCAGATGAGATTTATCGTGATGACATGACCAGACTCGGAGTTTCCTTACCTCCACCTGGTGAATATGGTGTTGGCATGGTCTTCCTGCCTCGAGAGGAAGCCTCACGTCATGCTTGTCAAGAAGAAATCGAACGTGCCATCTTAGCTGAAGGACAAATTATTTTAGGCTGGCGTGATGTTCCGCTTAATAAAGATATTCCGATGTCGCCGGTAGTCCGCGAGAAAGAGCCTGTCATAAGACAGATCTTCGTCGGCCACAGCCCTGATGTTTTAGTCACAGATGCTTTAGAGCGTAAACTCTATATCATCAGAAAACGCTGCTCTATTGCTATTGCAAATTTAAAATTGCAACACTGTAAGGAATTCTATATTCCCTCATTTTCAGCTAGAACTATTGTCTACAAGGGCCAATTATTAGCCCGTCAGGTAGGTGAATATTTCAAAGACTTAGCTGATGCTCGTTGTGTATCTGCAATTGCTTTAATTCATCAGCGTTTCTCAACTAATACCTTCCCTCAATGGTCATTAGCTCACCCGTTCCGTATGATTGCTCACAATGGTGAAATCAATACCTTACGTGGTAACTTCAACTGGATCTTAGCTCGTGAAAAGCATATTAGCTCTCCGGTATTTGGCAAAGATCTTGATAAGATATGGCCTTTAATTTTCCAAGGACAATCTGATTCTGCTTCCTTTGATAATGTCTTTGAGCTCTTAACTCTCTCAGGTTACTCCTTAGCTCAAGCTGCCATGATGATGATCCCTTCAGCTTGGGAAAAAGATCTTCTCATGAATAAAAAGCTCAGAGCTTTTTATGAATACTATGCAGCCATGATGGAGCCTTGGGATGGCCCTGCTGCAGTTTGCTTCACCGATGGCCGTCAAATAGGTGCTACCTTAGATAGAAATGGTCTACGCCCTGCTCGTTATGTAGTTACTAAAGATGATTTAGTCATCTTAGCCTCAGAGGCCGGAACCTTAAAGATTGATGATAGCCGCATCCAGCACAACTGGCGTTTAGAGCCAGGTCGAATGCTGTTAATCGATACAGAACAAGGTCGTATTATTGACGATAGCGAGATTAAAAACTCTCTTGCTAACTTAAAGCCCTATCAAGAATGGATTGATAAGGTCAGAATTCGTTTAAACGATATTAAAGAAACTCCTGCATCTTCTAATCTAAATTTAGATACAAAATCTCTGATGCGCGTCTTTGGTTATACTCGCGAAGATGTAGAGCGCTTATTAAAGCCTAAAGCTTTAAGCGGCATGGAGCCTGTATTATCTATGGGTAATGATGCACCTTTGGCCGTCTTATCTGAAAATCCGCGCTCTTTATACGATTACTTCAGACAATTATTCGCCCAGGTAACTAACCCGGCTATCGATCCTATTCGTGAGGAAATGGTAACCTCTTTAGTCTCCTTTGTAGGTCCACGTCCTGACTTGCTTAACATCATGGACAATAATCCTCCTATACGTCTTGAGGTAGAGCAACCGATTTTAAATGCCCTGGAGATGGAGAAGATCCGCAATATTTCCTCATATACAGGAAATAAATTTAGATCTAAAGAATTAGATATCACCTACCCTCTCTCTTGGGGTAAGGATGGTATTGAAGCTCGTTTAGCCTCAATTAGAGCTGCTGCCATTGATGCAGTTAAGACTGGCCACAATATCTTAATTCTCTCTGATCGTAATGTAAGTGCCGATCACCTGGCCATTCCTGCTCTTTTAGCAACCTCTGCTGTGCACTTATGCTTAGTTGAACATGGTTTGAGAACTTCCACAGGTTTAGTGGTCGAAACTGGCTCTGCACGAACTGTGCATCAATTTGCCCTTTTAGGCGGTTATGGTGCTGAAGCAATTCATCCTTATGTAGCCTTAAAAGTTGTTGAAGCTTTTGCTGATAATGCTCAAAGCGCTCAAAAATATGTCGATAACTATATCCATGCTATCGATAAGGGTCTTTATAAGACTATGGCTAAGATGGGTATTTGTACCTATATGTCCTATATCGGTGCTCAGATCTTTGAGGCTGTTGGTCTATCTTCAGAATTTGTTGATAAATACTTTACCAATACCCCAAGCCCTATTGAAGGTGTTGGTCTTTTTGAGATTGCTAATGAGGCCGTCAAGATCCATAAGCAAGCTTTTGATAAGATAAATTTATCCGATCCAAGTTTATCTGATGGAGGCGATCTCAACTGGAGATATGGTGCCGAAGAGCACATGTGGACACCTGATGCTGTAGTAAGCTTACAACGAGCTGTACGCGCTGATGATTATCACGAGTATCAGAAATATGCCCATATTATCAACGATCAAAGCAAGCGCCTTATGACCCTACGTGGTTTATTTGAGTTTAAGTCTCAAGGAGCTATCCCTCTTGATGAGGTTGAAAGTGAGGCAAGTATTATAAAGCGTTTTGCCTGTTCAGCTATGTCTATGGGTGCTATCTCCACTGAAGCTCATACCACTATGGCTATTGCCATGAACCGTTTAGGTGCTATGTCTAACTCAGGTGAAGGTGGTGAAGATCCTCGTCGTGATACCGTCATCACTAAAGAGACCTCTACTAAAGAAATCTTAGGCGATGATATCTTAGTGGACTTACCTTTACATAAGGGTGATAGCTTAAGATCGCGTACCCGTCAGGTAGCCTCTGGTCGTTTTGGTGTTACCACCTCCTATTTAAGTGGTGCTGACTTAATTCAGATTAAATTAGCTCAAGGAGCTAAGCCTGGTGAAGGCGGTCAATTGCCTGGACATAAGGTTTCAGCCTATATTGGTAAATTACGTCATTCATTACCTGGTATCGGTTTAATTTCTCCGCCACCACACCACGATATCTACTCAATTGAGGATTTAGCTCAGTTAATTTATGATTTAAAACTCGCTAATACTCATGCCAATATCTCCGTTAAATTGGTATCTGAGGTCGGTATCGGAACCGTTGCCGCTGGTGTAGCTAAATGTAAAGCTGATCATATAGTTATCTCTGGCCATGATGGTGGTACAGGTGCAGCTCCAGCCTCATCCATCAAACATGCAGGTTCAGCTTGGGAAATTGGTTTAGCTGATGTTCAGCAAACCTTGGTGATGAATAAATTACGCTCTCGCGTAGTTTTACAAGTTGATGGTCAGATTAAGACCGGTCGTGACGTAGTAATTGGCGCTCTCTTAGGTGCCGATGAGTTTGGTTTTGGTACTGCACCTTTAGTATGTATGGGTTGTACCATCATGCGTAAGTGCCAGAAGAATACCTGTCCTGCCGGTATTGCTACACAAGATCCTGACTTAAGACGTCAATTTATCGGTACTCCTGAGCAATTAGAGCATTACTTCCACTTTGTTGCGCGTGAAGTCCGTGAAATTATGGCCTCTTTAGGTATAAAGAAATTTGAAGACTTAATTGGCCACACTGAATATTTAACTAAGATTGATGAAGTTAAATTTGAAAAGGCTCGTAATTTAAGTTTTGAGCGCATTCTCTTTAAAGATCCTGCTTTAGCAAATGAGGGTTGCCATCATGAAATTTCACAAATTCACGATATCGACAAAGCCTTAGATAAAGCCTTTGAGGATAGTGTAAACAAAGCAATTTCTAGCAAAAAAGCTGTCACTATTGAAACCCCGATTATCAATATCAACCGTTCTTTTGCTACCTATATCTCAGGCATTGTTGCAGCTTGTAAAGAAAATCTTAAAGATGATTTCATCACCTTTAAACTCTCAGGTACAGCAGGTCAAAGCCTAGGTGCTTTCTTACAAAAAGGCATTACCATTGATCTCTTAGGTCAAGCTAATGACTATGTAGGTAAGGGGCTATCTGGAGGTCATATCTTTGTACATCAAAGCAAAGCCTTCGATGGCGATCCTCAGCATAATATTATTGCCGGAAACACCTGTCTTTATGGCGCTACTTCAGGTCTTTGCTGCTTTAGCGGTGTCTTAGGCGAGAGATTTGCCGTAAGAAATTCTGGAGCTGATGCCGTATGCGAGGGATGTGGTGATCATGGTTGTGAGTACATGACCGGTGGTACTGTAGTTGTCTTAGGTAAAACAGGCCGTAACTTTGCAGCTGGTATGACCGGTGGTATGGCTTATATCTACGATAGCGACAATAGCTTTAAAAAGCACTTAAGCAAAGGTGACTTTAAGATTTCTCATGTAGTTGCTGCCAAGGATGCCGATATGCTTGAACCTTTACATAAAGGCTTACAAGATGAGGACAATATTCGTCAACTCTTAGAAGCTCATTATCAACATACTGATTCTAAGATTGCTAAATTTATCCTTGATAATTTCGATGAGCAATTAGGAAAATTTGTCAAAGTCTTCCCGATGGAATACTACCATGCCTTAAAAGCTTTGCAGGAGGTACGTTAAAATGGGCTTTTTAAAGGGATTTATTGAATTTCAAAGGATCGAAGTTGCTCATAGACCTATAGCTGAGCGTATCCATGACTTTAAAGAGTTAATCGGTACCTTAAGTGATGAAGAGGCTAAGATTCAGGCTGGTCGTTGCATGGATTGTGGTATTCCTTTTTGTATGCATCAATGTCCTTTACACAATGACAGTCCTGATTTCAACGAATTTGTCTGTGAAGAGCAAATGCAAAAGGCTTATAACGTCCTCTCATCTACTAACAACTTTCCTGAGATTACAGGTCGTATCTGCCCAGGTTTATGCGAGGAGGGCTGTACCTTAGGTATCCATAGACAACCTGTAGGTATCAAATCTATAGAGAAAAAAATTGCTGAATATGCTTTTTCTCATGGTTATGTAAAAGCTATTAAAGTTAAAAGTCGTACCCATAAGCATATAGCTATCGTAGGTTCAGGTCCTGCAGCCTTAGCCTGCGCACAAAATCTCAATCGCTTAGGCCATGACGTAACTATCTATGAAAAGAACAAAAAAGCCGGTGGTTTATTACGCTATGGAATCCCTGACTTCAAGTTAGAAAAAGGCATCTTAGATAGACGTATCGCTCAGTTAGAGCTTGAAGGTATCAACTTTAAAACTTCAACCATCGTCGGCTCTAAAAAAGATTTAGAAGCCGGTGTTCGTTGTGATGCTTTAGAGGAAGTCAGCGGCGATGAGCTTTTAAATAGTTATGATGCTGTAGTTTTAGCTCCTGGTTCAGAGGCTCCTCGCGATCTTAAGATCCCAGGACGCAAGCTCAAAAATATCCACTTTGCTTTGGAATTTTTAATTGCCCAAAATCTTGAGAACAATGGCGATGGAGAAAACCCCATAAATGTTAAAGGTAAGAAAGTTGCTGTAATCGGTGGTGGTGAGACTGCCTCAGATTGCATCGGCACTGCCATTAGAAAGGGCGCGCGCTCTGTTGTGCAGATAGATTATCATGAGGAACTTCCTGAGAATGTCGATCTATCTTTAGTCTGGCCGGATTGGCGTAAGATTAAACGCACCTCTACCTCTCAAGAGGAAGGTTGCACCCGTTTATTTGCAACAAATACTCTTGCATTTGAAGGCGATAACAAAGTGCAAAGCTTAAAACTACAAAAAGTTAAGTGGGGCGAAGGTCGTCATTTTGATGGTATTGCTGGAACTGAAAGCACTCTTGATGTGGATGTAGTTTTAATTGCTATGGGTTACTCTCATCCTTGCGCCAATTTAGCTAAGGAATTTAAAGTAGAAACCGATAAACGTGGCAATATTCAAGCTCCTACATCTGGAAAAAATGCTTATTGCACTTCAAATCCTAAAGTTTTTGCTTCAGGCGACGGTCGTAAAGGTCAATCTTTAGTAGTTTATGCAATCGCCGAAGGTCGTGAATGCGCAAAGAGTGTTCATGAATACCTAATGTCGCAAAAATAATATCCAATTGCCTGTTGGTACTTTTGCCTCCGTAAAAAACGGAGGCTTTTTTTTGCAAATAAAAAAATTTTTACGCCTCAAATTTGATCATTAAAATAAAAATAAAATCTTATTTTTAGTTAAATTTAGCCTTATTTTTGGGAAAAAGCACCAAAAAGATCCTGATCATTCCCTATCATAAGACGCTATAGATCCAAAATTTATTACAAAGTAAACAATAAGTTAATTTTTATGATAGTGATCTAAATTTTATGGTGGCTCAAAGTTTTTTTTCTGCGCCATTTTAGAACCTGCATTGCCCTTTTTTGGGGCTCTTTTCTAATTCTGTTGCAGTTAGATTATTTGCGCTGTAAATTTACAAAAAAAAATTCAACAGGCAAAAATTTCATAAACAGGAGACCGTTCCATGTCTTATTCTGAGAAAGTCCTAAGCTCTCTTAAAGCTCGTTATCCTTATCAGCCAGAATTCCTCCAGGCTGCTGAGGAAATTTTAACTACTTTACAGCCGTGTCTTGACACTAATCCTAAGTATGAGCAGTGCAAGATTTTAGAGCGTATGACTGAGCCTGAGAGAACCATCAGCTTCCGTGTTGAGTGGGTTGATGATAAGGGTGAAGTTCAGGTTAACAAAGGCTACCGTGTTCAGTTTAACTCTGCAATCGGTCCTTATAAGGGCGGTATCCGTTTACACCCGACTGTAAATGAGGGTATCTTAAAGTTCTTAGGTTTAGAGCAGATCTTAAAGAACTCCTTAACCGGTACTCCTATTGGTGGTGCTAAGGG
>URKL01000067.1 GCA_900548485.1 uncultured Succinatimonas sp. | reverse complement strand
AGGAAGTAATCTAAGCAGTAGGAATCCCCTTGCTTTAGCAAGGGGAGGAAGTCAACCATATTGTAAAATACCTAAAAAGCCATAATTTAGAAAAATCAAATTTATAGGCTAAACTATATTCTTACACTAAAATATATGGTTTAGCTTCTATTTTGTAAACAATAGCCATTAAATCTAACTCTTTAACTATTAAGGAAAACAGCGTGGAAGATACTCGACTTAAAGTTTTTTATGCTGTAGCGACTCATCTTAGTTTTACAAAAGCTGCTTCATTATTATGTTTAAGTCAGCCTGCTGTCACCAAACATATTGCTAATCTTGAATCACAATACCAGGTAAAGCTTTTTGAGCGTAATGGCCACAATATTAAACTTACAGCCGCAGGTGTAACTTTTCTTGAAAAAAGTAAAAAGATCCTCTCTCTTTATAATGAGCTTTCCTATGCCATGCACGCTTATAATCAAATTTATTCAGGAAAACTACGCTTAGGAGCTAGTACCACTATCGCTCAATACATACTCCCAGAAATTCTCGCTCTATTTAATAAATTCTATCCAGATGTTGAACTTACAGTATTGAATGATAATTCACAAAATATCGAAAGAGCTCTTATTGAGGAGGAAATCGATCTTGGTTTAGTAGAGAATGTAAGTCGCAGTAAAGCGCTTAACTATACGCCTTTTTTAGATGATGATTTAATCCTAGTCAATGCGGATTTAAACTTGCAGACTCTCACTCTCAAGGAATTCAAAAGCAGACCATTAATTTTACGTGAACGAGGCTCAGGTACGTTAGATGCAATCATTTCAACGCTGCATCAACATCACTTAAAGCTTCAAGATCTCAATGTTCGTATGCATTTAGGTAGTACAGAGGCAATTAAACGCTTTTTAATGCACAGCAATTGTCTAGGAATAGTCTCAAAATTTTCAGTTAAAAATGAACTTGAGCAAAAAAAACTCAAAGACATTAATCTAAAAGGAGTGAATTTTAAACGCCAATTTTGTTTTGTAAAAACACAAGGTGAACAATTACAAATAATCGATAAATTCACTGACTTTGTAAAAGACTACCTCTGCCATAACTTATAGTTATCAAAGATAATTATTGATCATTAGTCATATGACCTTTTTTTATTTAAAGTATATCTACTTTAATTTGAGGTCATAAAAAAATGTTTGAAAAAGAACAACGTACAGATACCCTTCATGGGCTTTTATTTATCGCTTTATTCGCTCTAGCAGCTTTTTATATTGCAGGGCTTCCCCTTATAAAAAGCTTATCCCTCTCTCCTTTGATTGTGGGTATTATTTTAGGCATGGTCTATGCCAATACTCTCTATAAAAAATTGCCTCAATCTTGGCTTCCGGGAGTCAAATTTTCCACTAAACAAATTTTAAGACTCGGCATCATTCTTTATGGTTTTCGCTTAACTCTAAATGATGTTTATGCAGTAGGCATGATGGCTGTATTTTCTGATATTTGCATCGTCGGTGGAACTCTAATTTTAGGCATAATTTTAGGCAGACTCTTAAAGATGGATCCTCAAACAACCTTAATGACAGCAACAGGCAGTTCTATCTGTGGCGCTGCTGCAGTTTTAGGCGCTGAAGGAGTAGTCAAATGTGAAAGCTATAAAACTGCAATTGCCGTCTCAACCGTAGTTATCTTCGGTACCATTGCTATGTTCCTTTACCCAATTATGTATAGATCAGGTTTATTTGACAGCATGTCAGATACAGCCTTTGCTATCTATACTGGATCTACTTTACATGAGGTAGCGCATGTTGCTGGAGCCGGTAACGCTATGGATCCTACAGATACTCTTGGAATTGCCGCTACTGCAACTATCACCAAGATGATAAGAGTTATGCTTTTAGCTCCAGTGCTTATCATCATGGCTTTTTGTATAAATTATGCTAAGAAAAAGCATCAAGAAATAAATCTAAGTGACGGTCGAAAAACTCACATCACCATTCCTTATTTTGCTTTTTATTTCTTAATTGTTATCGTTATCAATACGCTTTTAAGTTCAGCCTTTGAGGCCCAAACTGTCAAAGATATTCCATTAAATGGAGTCATAGAATATATTGATACTTTTTTATTAACTATGGCAATGACAGCCTTAGGTGTAGAAACCTCTTTAGACAAATTTAAAAAAGCTGGAGCCAAGCCGTTCATTTTGGCAGCTTTGCTCTTTATATGGCTTTTAATTGGAGGTTATTTCATCACCAATCTTGCAGTTTCTATCTTTAATTAGAATACAGGGCTCCATACGGAGCCTTATATTTTTAACCTAAAAAATATATTAAAAATCCATAGCCAAAATAAAAGATTTCCTATATTTGTGACAATGTCCACGGATATAGTTTTAGATATCTACCATACCAGGATTTTATATATAATCCTAAGAAGATTTACTGATCTATATAGATCAACCTCAAATACAATATGCTTTAGAGAACACTATGGATTTTACTTTTCGCAGTCAAGATATTATGAATGGCCCTGAATGGGCTAATGTTAGAGCTCTATACAAGGCTTCAGGTTTTACCGATCCTGAACTTAAAAAGCCTCTTATTGGTATTGTAAATACCTTCAATGAGATCTGCCCAGGTCACAATATTTTAAAAGAGTTAGCTGAACGCGTTAAAGAAGGTGTATTTGCCAATGGCGGTACTCCTGTTGAATTTGCTTCTATAGGTGCTTGCGACGGCATTGCTATGGCTCATGATGGCATGAAATATATTCTCCCAGGCCGTGAGACTATCGCCAATGACGTTGAAGTAATGGTTCAGGCTCACCGTTTAGACGGTTTAGTTATCTTAGGTTCATGCGATAAAATCGTTCCAGGCCTTATCTTAGGCGCTTTACGCGTTAACTTACCGACTGTCTTTGTAAATGGTGGTCCAGCACTTCCAGGTCGCATGAAAGAAGGTAATCCTTATGGTGGTGAGTATATCGATCACTCCATCATTCAGCAATCTGAGGGTTCTTTAAAGTCCGGTAAGATTACTCAAAAGCAATTTGATTGGTTAGAAAACAATGCTGTACCAACCATCGGCTCTTGCGCTATGTTAGGTACTGCTAATACCATGTGTTGCTTAGCTGAAGCTATGGGCTTAGCTCTACCTGGTACTGCCGCAATTCCTGCTGTCTATGCAATGCGTATGCGTGCCGGTTTCGCTTCAGGTTCTGCCGTTGTTGACTTAGTCCGTAAGAACATCAAGATCCGTGATATTGTCAATAAGGCTTCTATTGAAAACGCTATTCGTGTTAACTCCGCCATTGGTGGTTCTACTAACGCTGTATTACACATGTTAGCTATCGCTTATGAAGCTCGTGTAGACTTTACCTTAGAAGACTTTGGTAAGATTGCCGCTGAAGTTCCACACTTAGTTGCAATGATCCCTGCAGGTCAATACGTACTCTTAGACTTCTTTGAGTCAGGTGGCGTTCCTGCAATTATGCAGGAGATCCGCTCTCGCTTAGACACTACAGGTATTACTGTGACTGGTGAGACTTTAGCTCAGAATTTAGATAAATATGCTGAAAATCGCAATCAAGATTGCATCAGACCTTTAGACAAGCCTGTTCACAATTGCAGTGGTATTGCTATTTTACACGGTAATTTAGCTCCTCTTGGTGCTGTAACTAAGCCTTCTGCTATCCCTGAGGAAGCCCATGACTTCACAGGTAGAGCTGTAATCTTTGAAAATGAACAAGATGCCTTAGACGGTATCCGTGCCTTAAAGGTTCACGAAGGTGATGTAGTTGTTATTCGTAACGCAGGCCCTCGTGGAGGACCAGGCATGCCTGAGCAATACAAAGCCATGAAATTATTAGTAGGTATGAAGTTAGGTTCTAAAGTCTGTGTTATCACCGATGGTCGCTTCTCTGGTT
Organism: uncultured Succinatimonas sp.; assembly: GCA_900548485.1. Classification (GTDB taxonomy): domain Bacteria; phylum Pseudomonadota; class Gammaproteobacteria; order Enterobacterales; family Succinivibrionaceae; genus Succinivibrio. Next base: position 4,796 of record URKL01000067.1, on the reverse strand, counting down.
CTAATAATGGTTGCTTTGTTGGTCATATCTGTCCTGAGGCTTATGATGACGGTCCTATCAAGTATTTACGCGATGGCGATATTATTCACGTCAATGTTGATACTGGTGTTATAGAAGCTGAGGTTGATTTTGAAGCTCGCCGTAAGGAAGGTGCTGAGGATCATACCAATAAGGCTGAAGGTTATCTCTATCATTACCGTCACAGCTGCGCTAGCGCTAGCGAAGGTGCGGTAATTAAGACTCGCGATTAATAGCCTCCTAAAAAAGCTCTAGTAAAACTAGAGCTTTTATCTTTAACCATACTCCACCACCTTAAAGGTGGAATACATTCACAGAGAAATCATGTACTACTACGTGATTTCTTTTCTTTTGCTATACTTAAAAAAAATTTTTGAGTATAAGAATCATGAATCTACATTTATCCACTTTCGATTTTATCTTGCTTTTTTCCTTACTTGGTATGATAGGTATAGTAATTTATTTAAGCTATAGCCTTTTTCATGGTAAGCAAGAGCCTCGTCTTTTAAAGCAAGCGCTTATGCAAAAGGAACAAGAAAACTTAGCTTTAAAGCAAAACCTAAATAAATATGAACATAACTTTGAAAGTTTAAGACAAGAACACGCAAATCTTAGGGAAAATTATGCTGCTTTAAGTGGAGAGCGTAATCTTATCTTAGACAATAATAAAAAACTTCAAAATAAACTTGATGACTTAAGCAATGAAGCTGCAGATTTAAGAGAGGCTATGTCAGCTGCCGGCGCTGCCTTAGATGCAGAAAAGCAAATGCGCGAAGATGATAGACTAAAAGCTCAAGAACGCGATGAAGAACTTAAAAATAGACTTACTATCTTAGGTCAACAAATGCTTAAAGCTACAGCCTCAGAACTTAGCAATCAAGAGCGGATCAATTTTCAAAAAAATGTTGCTCCTTTAAAGGAAGAGCTTGAGATATTCAGAAGATTTTTAACCCAAAGTCAAAACCAAGGAGCAAGTCAATCAGGAGCTTTGCTTACTGAGCTTAAAAAGCTTCAAGAGAGCCAAACTGTTTTATCAAAGCAAGCTTTAGATTTAAGTTTAGCCTTAAGTGCCGGTGGTAAATCTCAAGGTATGTGGGGTGAATTACAATTAGAACGCGTTTTAGAAAACTCTGGCTTAACCTTAGGAATTGAATACGAGCGCGAAGTTGCTGGAATTCGCTATCAAGGTGAAAACGGCCGTCCTGATGCGATTATCAGATTGCCACAAAATCATTGTCTGATTATTGATGCTAAATGCTCACTTACAGCCTATACAAATTTTATGAATGCAACTGATAAGGATGAGAAAGACAATGCCCTCAAAGCGCATATTTCCTCATTAAAAAACCATATTCAAGGACTTAAGAAACGCGACTATAGCAACTATAAAAGCCTAAATTCTCCATCATTTGTCTTTATGTTTGTACCTATTGATGGTGCTCTTTTCTTAGCTATAAATAAAGATACTACTTTATATGATGAGGCTTCACAGAATAATATCTATTTAGTTTCCCCTTCAAGCCTATTACCAGCCCTAAGAGTTGTGGCTAATTTATGGGTATTATCTAAGCAAAATGAACGCATTCGTGCCTTAGCTTCTGAAGCTCAACAGATATATGCTAAATTTTCACAGGTATTAAATGCGCTTGAAGATGTACAGAAAAAAGAGGCTTCTTTAAGTTCTAGCCTTGAGGTTTTAAATAACCGTCTACGCGGTGGCAAAGGAAATTTAGAAGGACAATTACAAAACTTTTCAGTAAAAGCCCCCCAAGTTTTAGAACAGGAGGGCTTAGAAGTTACAGATGCTTAACCACGCATGCAGTGGCTACCTTTAGCAATACCTAAAACGCCAGAACGCACTACCTCGATAATCTCGGTAAGCTTCTTTAAGGTCTGTAACATATTGTCAGTTTCAGAAGAGGAACCAACATACTCAATTGTAAAGATATCAGCATTGACGTCGATGATCTTAGCATTGAAAATCTCAGCTAAGGTCTTAACCTCTTCACGGATATTGCGATTTGGGGTACTGATCTTAACTAAAACCATCTCACGCTCTAAACCGCCTTCAGCCTCTTCATGTAAAGCAGATACACGCAAAACACAGACTAATTTATGCAATTGTTTGGTAATCTGCTCAGCCTCATCAGATGAGCCTTCGGTAGAAATAGTACAACGAGATAAAGTTTTATCATCAGTTGGAGCTACAGTTAAACTCTCAATATTGTAACCGCGCTGAGAAAACAAACCCACCACACGAGACAGAGCTCCAGCCTCGTTTTCAATCAAAATGGAAATTACGTGGCGCATCTATTTTTCCTCCTTTTGCTCATCATTTAACATCATGTCAATCATGGAGCCATCAGCACGTTGCCACGGCATAACCTTAGTATTTGTATCGGTAATGATATCTACTAAGACAAACTCATCCTTTAAAGATAAGACCTCAGCTATAGTCTCCTCGAGCTTAGACTCATCAGAAATACGATATCCTTTAAATCCATAAGCCTTAGCAATGGTCAAGAAATCAGGGTTTCCATCTAGGATAGTAGCGCTATAGCGGCTGTTATAGAAAACAGTTTGGAACTGTCTTACCATACCTAAGACACTGTTATTTAAAATAAATACTTTAAGAGGTAACTTAAGTTTACGGCATACAGCCAACTCTTGCATATTCATCTGGAAACTGCCATCACCAGTAATACACATAACAGTAGCATCTGGCATAGCTAATTGTGCACCGATAGCTGCCGGGAAACCAAAGCCCATGGTGCCTAAACCACCTGAGGTCATAAAATGACGCGGTGTATCAAATTTAAAGTATTGAGCTGTAAACATCTGATGCTGACCTACATCGGTAGTAACATACGGATGATATTGCTTACTTAAGTGGCTTATCACCTCAATTGCTTCCTGAGGTCTAATGATGCCATCATATTTCTTATACTTTAGGCAATCTTTCTGCTTAAAGGCCTTTATCTGCTCCCACCACGGATCTAAGCGACTTTGCTCTCCAATCTCAATTTCATCTAAAGCTTCATTGATTTGATGCATAACAGTCTTAGCATCGCCTACAATCGGGATATCAGCCTGAATAGTCTTAGAGATTGAAGCTGGATCGACATCAATATGAATTACCGTAGCATTAGGACAGAATTTTTGTACATTATTAGTAGCACGATCGGCAAATCGTGCACCAACAGCAAAAATAACGTCCGAATTATGCATAGTCTCATTAGCCTCATAAAGACCATGCATACCGAGCATACCAAGCCATAAAGGATCGCTTGCGGGGAAACCTGAAATACCCATTAAAGTTGAGCATACAGGCAAAGATAATTTATGCGCAAACTTTAAGACTTCTTCACAGGCATCGCCTTGAATAACGCCACCACCAATTAACATCACCGGCTTTTTAGCATTGGCAATTAAACTTGCAGCACGTCTAACCTGTCCTTTATGACCGAAAATTGTAGGATTATAAGATCTTAAATGTAATTCGCTATCACTTGAATAATCAAAAAGATAACGACGATTTTGACAATCTTTAGGAATATCAACTACTACAGGTCCCTTACGTCCTGTGGAAGCAATATAAAAAGCCTTGCGCAGATTTACTACAATATCCTCAGGCTTTTTACATAAGAAACTATATTTAACTACAGGACGGGTAACACCCATAGTATCAACTTCCTGAAAGGCATCTGTACCAATTAGGGAAGTTTTAACCTGACCTGTAATCAATACTAAAGGAATAGAATCACCATAAGCTGTAGCTAAAGCCGTTACTGTATTAGTAGCGCCAGGGCCTGAGGTTACCATTGCTACACCTACTTTACCTGTAGATCTTGCAAAACCGTCGGCCATATGCACAGCACCTTGCTCGTGACGAGCTAAAGTGTGGTGAATTTTCTTTGAATCATAAAGTTCGTCATAAATATCGGTTACAGCAGCCCCCGGATAGCCGAAGATCTCAGTGACGCCAAGATCCTCTAAGCATCTTACTACCTGCGCCGCTCCATTTAACTGTTCCATAAGATATTCCGTAAATCTATTAAAAAGCTAACACATTATTCTTTTATACGCTCATAGCCTCAGGTCCGCAACAAACATCTGGTCTAGCTGTGATAAATGGAGTTAAAACTATGCGCTCACGTTCAAAAAGACGTAAAAGTTCAATTGCAGTATGATGCATACGATAGCGAGTTTCCATCGGTTGTAACGGTACTAATTGATAAAAGCGTACGGTTGAACCATCGTTTAAATTAACCGCCTGACACTCACCTGCATAATCTCCTAAAGCAGTAAGCATGACACCATCATAAGCGGTGCTTGGAGCTAAACTTGGTTCTTCCTTGATGTAATAACCAAAACCAATGAAATTTAGCGCACCAATAACATGACGAATCATCTGGAGAAGTAAATAAACAGGCCAGTCCTTATCCTTATCTTGAGTAAAACGATAATCTTTAGGTAAGAATAAGCAAAGTTCTAAATGAGCATTGAGTTTTTTATCAAAACCATTAGGAACATTTAAAAGTTTAGCGCCTAAGCCACAAGAAATAAGCTTATTGTAAGGATGATCCTCTGAAGGTGGAATATGAATAACCTCCACTCCAAAGAGGCTACATAAACGCTGCCCCTTACCAAAATGCTTTTCAATATGCTCAGAGACTACCTTAAAATCATCAGGTTTTAATCCCTTAAACTCTGACTGGATCATAAGGCTTTTGCAGTTTTCAAGACGTGCATTGATCTTTTTGAAGAGGTCAGTATCC
>URKL01000066.1 GCA_900548485.1 uncultured Succinatimonas sp. | reverse complement strand
CCGCTGGCGGTGATCGACTGTGACTTTCCGCAACACAGCCTGTATGAGATGCGGGCATTCAACCTTGCGCATAGCATCGACTTGTTCTTGAACTTTATCTAATTTATTTGCCAAAGATAATTTAGTAAATTTTTCCTCAATCTTAGAACTCTTTTTATACAGGGATTTTAAAATCTTAATGATAACCTTTAAATCATCAGCATAATTTACAGGCTCTCGTTCTCCTTCAGTGAAGGCCACTTTTCCTGATTTTTTAAGCTGTTTTAAAGCTCTTATCATGGTATAAAGGGTTGAATTTAAATAGGTGAAAACTAAGGGATCGTGCTTGATTAAGAACAGACCGTATAAGCGCTCAAAACTCTTTATAAGCTCTAAAATATAATCATTTAAAGATGTAGTTTGCGCCATATTTGAAAAATCTAGAGAGTTACGACGGTTTTGCAATAATACTGTAGCTCTATGCATCTTAGAGAAAGGTTCTAAGACTAAAGGTAAACCGCGCTCAGCAAAAATTGATGACAAAGTGCTAAATAACATCACAATTTCATCATCGCTAACTGATGTCTTTTTTAATTCAACCTCAAGCTCATTGATAGGATAATAAGAGCCATCAGCTAATTTAATGCCACCGTGATCATAGCAAACCTCAAAAGTACTATTCATAACTTCGAAATCAAAACTACGGCGGGTAAAATCAATCTGACAGACTGCTTTTAACTGCTCTTGTATACTTTTGAGATCACATTTTGGACCAAAAGCCTCTTTAGGGAATAAAGATAAATTAGGAACCTTTGTGTCATTAGGAATTTGAATATTATACTCACCGCGAGTATGAATACCGGCGATATTTTCACCTTTTACCTTTAAAGTTTGCTCTGTATATTGAGATGCACGACGAATACGCACGCCTGCTTGAACAGCAAACAAACGTTGATCTTCTGTATCAAAATATGTATTAGATAAAGTATCAACATGCTCACCTGTAACCTTACCAAAGCTATTTAAAATCTTCATCAGATTATCAGGTTCACCTAAAACACCAAATTTAATTTCAACTTCTTTATTATTCATATATATAAATCCCCTTTTTTGAAATCTTAGCAAACTTTGTCTATTAGATCTTTAAATTAAAGTAAAAGAATTTAACTATTACCTAACATTTTTTTATCTTTGAGATATAAAAAAGCTATTTACTTAAAATATCTCTGTAAATGTCTCTTTTTATAGCTTGTGCTAAAATTGAATTATCATATTTTCAAAGGAATGTTTTGTGTTTAAAAGTTTATCTAAAATCGCAGGCACCTTGTTGCTTGCTTTAGCGCTAAGTCCTCAAATGGCAATAAGTGAACCTCTTATTGCCAATAGCGACGTTTATGTATCAGATAGAGCTAATGTCTGGACGCGTTCAGGTCCTGGTACTAACTATCGAATTAAAGGTTCAAAAAATGTTGGCGATAAACTCAAATTTATCCGCTATAGCGATAACGGCAGATTTGTCTTAGTTGAAGATGAAAACGGACAGATTTGGATGCAAACTAATGATGTTCAGCAAGAGCCTTGTGGTAAAGCTTTAGTAGATATTTTGCAAGCTCGTGTAAATGAGCTTGAAAATAAGCTGGCAAATTATGATACTCAATTAGCTCAAGACTATGCTAGCGCTAGCTCTAAGCTTGCTATTTTAGAGAAAGAAAATGCTCAATTAAAAGCCTCAGATAGTGAAAAAACTGCAACTATCCAAAAGCTTGATACACAAAGACGCGAATATGCAGATAAATTAGAAACTCGCGATCTTGATATGCAGATGCGGTGGTGGTTGCAAGGTGCTCTAATAGCCTTAGGTGGAGCTATCATAGGTGTGGTCTTTGTCTTTATTCCACGCCCTGGTCGCAAAAGAAGAGATCGTTATTAAAAATATGACTGTCATACTAAACTGACAAGCTTTTTTGAAATCTCCCCTGCTAAAGCAAGAGGAGAAAGTCAATCTTAATTTTGCATTACTTTATGTAACAATGATTTTGGTACCTATTCCTTCACATTAAAGTGAGGGGATATTTATATAATCTCAACATTAAGTCTTAACATAATCCCTCAGAAGTTCTCCACCTCTTAGAGATTATGTAAAAAATCAAGAACTATCAGATTGAACTATATATCTGGAAGCTAAAGATTAGTTTTTTACGGCACCGATCCGATAAAACAAAATTTTTCGTGTTTTATGGATATACTTTTGCAATAATGGTAGACAATAGTATTTATTACATTTGTCTACAACTTTGCCAGAGTGAAAAATGCAGGTTTACTTAGTTGGCGGTGCTGTCCGCGATCAACTTTTAGGGATTCCAGGAGCTGATAAGGATTATGTGGTTGTTGGGGCAACCCCAACCATGCTTTTAAATGCAGGTTATGTCCAAGCAGGTCACGACTTTCCTGTGTTTTTACATCCTAAAACTCACGAAGAATATGCTCTAGCGCGTACTGAACGCAAAAAAGGCTATGGTTACCATGGTTTTATTTGCGATTTTAATCAAGATATTACCCTTGAAGAAGATTTAAAAAGACGCGATCTGACAATAAATGCCATGGCTATGGATGAAAATGGCCAGATTATCGATCCCTATGGTGGTCAAAAAGATCTCGAACAGCGAATTTTAAGACATGTATCTGAGGCCTTTATTGAAGATCCTCTACGGGTTTTAAGAGTAGCTCGTTTTGCAGCTAAACTTCATTGTGAGGGCTTTGAAGTTGCTCCTGAAACTTTAGAACTTATGCGCAAAATTGCTCTTTCTGGGGAGTTATCAGAACTCACTCCTGAAAGAGTATGGATGGAGTTAAAAAAAGCTCTATGTAGCCCAAATCCTGAAATTTTCATTCAAGTTTTACGTCAATGTGAGGCTTTACGTTGTGTATTACCTGAAATAGATGTGCTTTATGGAATTCCTGGCCCCAAACGCTGGCATCCTGAAATTGATTCTGGTGTACACACCTGTATGACTGTACATCGTCTATGTGCAGAAACAGATAACCCTGTTACCCGTTTTGCCATGCTCTGTCATGATTTAGGTAAAGGATTAACCCCAAAAAAGCTCTGGCCTCATCATCGTTTACATAATGAACTTGGTATTGCTCCTTTAAGATCTATGTGTAAGCGCTTAAAAGTGCCTCGTGAATATGAGGACTTTGCTTATTATGTGATCCTCTATCACAGTGAAATGCATCACCTTTACCGTAAAGGCTCTGCCGGTATTGTCGATCTTTTAGATCACCTTGATGCCTGGCGACGTCCTGAACGTATCAAACCATGGGTTTTATGCTGTAAATGTGACTTCTTAGGTCGTAAAGGTTTTGAAAACCGCCCTTTTCCACGCGCAGATTATTTCTTAGGCATGTTTGCGCTTTGTTCTACAGTAAAGGCTTCTGAATTTGTCGCATTAGGATATAAAGGACGCGAAATTGGCGAGATGATGCGCCTAAAACGCATAAAATTAGTTGAAGACTATTTTGAAATTCTGCCTCATGATGAAAAGGATGACTCTAGTAATGAAATGCCAGCTCAATTGCCTAAAAGCAAGTTCCAAGAGGCTTCATTCCATGATCGCAAACCTCAACATCTAAAACCTAAGGTGTTAAAACCTTATTATCGAGCATTTTTTAAAATTAGAAGAGATTAATCTAGCGTAGAGAAGACTAGCATTAAAATTAAATTTACCACGTATTTGCAAAAAGAGCTTTAAGATCAATTCCTAAAGCTCTTTCTTTTAGTGGAAAACCCACAATAGCAATGCACCTAAAAGCAGTCTATATATAACAAATATCGCCATTCCTGATTTTGCAATATAGCGCATAAATAAGTGAATAACGGTCAATGCTGTTAAAAACGACAACATTACACCTAAACTTATTGAAAGAATATCAGCAGCTGCTAAAAGCTCTGGATGTAAATATAACTTCAATAACTCTAGCGAAGCTGAGGCAATAATTACAGGTATGGAAAGCAAAAAGCTAAAACGCGCGGCAGATTGTGCTGACATGCCTAAAAATAAGCCCGCAGTTAAAGTGATGCCTGAACGAGAAGTACCTGGAACAATTGATAAAGCCTGAGCCAAACCAATTATCAAAGCCTGGATATAGGTTAAATTATGTAAACTATCGGGGCGTTTGTTTTCAAGCTTGAAACTGTTATGCCATAAAAGATGACGATTGACATAAGAGGCTAAACCTAAAAGCACACCATAACCTATGGTAGCCCATGCAATAATTTCAATTGATCTTCCCCAAGTTGAAATCTGGCTTTCAAATAAAAAACCACTGATGCAAACAGGGATAGTAGCTAAAATTATGCAAAAGCCAATTTTGCCCTGAGTATTTTGCTTACGTCTAATACAAGCTTCTAAGGTAGATGAGGTTATTTTTAAAAGATCTGAAAAATAATAACAGATTACTGCCATTAAAGTGCCAACATGCACCGCCACATCAAAAAATATGCCTTGATCTGGCCAGTCTAATAACTGCGAAGGTAAAATTAAATGAGCACTAGAGGAGACAGGTAAAAACTCTGTTAGCCCTTGAATAAGGGCTAACACTACAACTTGTAGAATTGACATAAAGGTAAATTATTCCTCAGAGCCATTCCAGCTCGGAGCTTCCTCAGACCAATCCATATCAAACTTGCTGACACCATGATTATCAGGCAAACGAGGCTCCATCTCAGCCCAAATCTCACCAATGCGAATATTTAATAAAGGATGAATTAAATCAGCATCCAACTCGCATAAAGGACATAAAACGAACGGATAATCTTGAATATCGTGGCGCGGTAATTTGCAAGGCTCAGTAGTGATAGTATCGCCATAAACTAAGATATCAATATCTAAACGGCGCTTAACACCAAAATTAGTGCCGTTATTAAACATGAGTTCTTTACCTGCAAGCTTTTCAATTTCCATAATAGCATCGAAAAGATCTTGTAAAGGCATCTCAACATCACCACCTACAACCATATTCAAATAATCAGGCTCAGCGGTGCGAATAGCATGGCTAGACCAAACTGATGATTTGACAAAATTTTTGAATAATGGCTCTAACTTAGCTACAGCAAAGCGTAGGGAATTCTCTCTATTTAAATTAGAACCAACACCAAGATATACTCTAGTTGTCATCGACAATCTCCGTTCAATTATCAGCAGTTTTTGAAACTTCAATTCCAGCCGCATGGGCCAATTTTACCGCTTGGGGTTTATTTAATCGTATAGTGACCCGTTGCGGTTTAAATTCTTTCAAAATTAAATCACACAATTCCACAGCCAATTCTTCTAAAAGAAAAGCTTGGCGTGCAATTACATATTCTTCAACTCTTTTAGACAGAGCTGCATAATCAATGCTTAAACTTAAATCACGAGCTAAAGCTGCAGGCTTTAAATCATGTTCTAAAGTTAAATCAATTATTAAGGGCTGAGTTTGTTCACGCTCAAAAGGCAAAATGCCTATAATACAGTCTACCTGTAAACCCTCAACAAAAACCTTATCCATAAGGGATACCTATAATGGTTTTAAATCAGAAAGCGGCCAGCGTGGGAAAACTTTTACTTTATAATCTCCTATCTGTCCTGATTTAAAACGCATCATTCCAGCTTGTGCAATCATAGCGCCATTGTCAGTACAAAATTCGCGTCTGGCAAAAAAAGCTTGACCTTTTTCCTTAATCATCAAATTTTGTAAACGCGTACGAATATCAAGATTAGCACTTACGCCACCGGCAACCACTAAGGATTTAAGACCTGTAATACGCAATGCTTTTTTACACTTATATTCAAGAGTATCCGCTACAGCTTGAGTAAAACAACAAGCAATATCCGCTTTAACCTTATCTAAATCATCTTTATGATCTAAGACTGCATTTAAAACTGCAGTTTTTAATCCGGCAAAACTAAAATCACAATTCGGACTTTTTAGCATGGGACGCGGAAAGTTAAAAGCTTTAGGATTACCATTTTGAGCTAATTTTTCAAGTCCAGGTCCTCCTGGATATGGAATACCTAAAAGTTTAGCAGTCTTATCAAAAGCCTCACCTACAGCATCATCTACAGATTGGCCTAAAAGCTCATACTGACCTGGTGCACTAACCTTAATGAGCATAGTATGGCCACCAGAAATCAATAAAGCTACAAAAGGAAATTGAGGCTTAGGATCCTCTAACATTGGAGCTAAAAGATGACCTTCCATATGATGTACAGGTACTGCAGGAATATTTAACGCAAAAGCTAAGGCATTAGCCTCCATAGCACCTGCTAAAAGAGCACCAATTAAACCAGGTCCTGCAGTATAGGCAATAGCATCCAAATCCTTTAGCTGCATGGAAGCTTTTTCCATGACCAACCGTACTAAAGGGACCACTCTTTTTATATGGTCACGGGAAGCTAATTCAGGAACGACACCACCGTACTGAGCATGCATAGGGATCTGTGTATGCAAGGCATGTGCTACTAATCCTAAAGCATCATCATAGACAGCTACGCCAGTCTCATCACAAGAACTTTCAATTCCTAAAATTCGCATTCTCAGTCCTTAAAGTCATCTAAATTCAGGCTTTATATCTTTATAAAAGATAGAAAATAAATAAAAAAAGGCCTTTATAGCCCCTCGCCCAAATGCCTATTCTATCAAAAATTTAAAGCTTTTACCCAAAATAAAAAATGAATTTACTAGGCTGTTAAGATAAAAGTTACCGGGCCATCGTTTATTAATTCAACCTGCATATCGGCACCAAACTCTCCACATTGGACCTGAGGCCACAACTGCTTAGTATAGGATACAAGCTTTGAAAATAATTCCTGAGCTTCACTAGGTTTCATTGCGGTATCAAAACTAGGTCTTAATCCTGAATTAGTATTTGCAGCCAATGTAAATTGAGATATCAGTAATAAACCGCCTTGAATATCTTTCAAACTTAAATTCATGTGATCATTTTCATCAGAGAAAATTCTATATTTTAAAATTTTTTCAACTAACTTACGCATATTACTCTCATTATCATGAGGCTCAAGAGCAATTAAAGCTACAATCCCCTTATCTATAGCACCTACGCAATTACCCTCAACACTTACAGATCCCTTTTTAACTCTCTGAATCACCGCTTTCATAAATAAAAATGCTCCTAAAAAACCTAAAATTAATTCTACAAGCTAGCTAAATTTGTCTATAACAAAAAATTGTTCTTTTCTAAAATTTTAACCTTTATCGCACAATTGATGTAAAAGTATACAAAATTCTGCTCCAAAAGCTTTACTTTAGCCTTTCTTATATGTAAAATTTACACGTTTTTTTATTATCGTTCTTAGTTCTTAAATTGAGATCGATGCTGTTTATTTATAAGTGAGGTGGTTTTCCACATGCCAGTCATTAGAGTACGTGAGAACGAGCCGTTCGACGTTGCCTTGAGACGTTTTAAGCGTTCCTGCGAAAAAGCCGGTATTCTGGCTGATGTCAGAGCTCGTGAATTTTACGAGAAGCCGACTACTATTCGTAAGCGCACTAAAGCTTCTGCTATCAAGCGCCACGCCAAGAAGATGGCCCGCGAGAATGCGCGCCGTACTAGGCTTTACTAATCACGCGCCTAAAGTCTAATTAAGACATGGCAGTGTTAGTCTGGCCTTAGAGGTTTTATCCTCAAGGTACACCTAAAAATCTATTCACAGATTGAAAAAAAGGGACGAATTATCGTCCCTTTTGTTTATCTTGAATTTGTGTTTAAGGCAATTCATTACCAGCTGCTAGATAAATCTCATACCACTGCTCACGACTAAGCTCAATCTTACAAGCTTCAAGCGAATTTTTAACTCTCGCAATCTTAGTTGTACCAATAATCGCCTGCATCAGTCCTGGATATTTTAAAACCCATGCTATTGCTACAGCTGTACTATTACAGTTCTTCTCCTCAGCAATACGATCTAACACACTATTTAAACGCAGATACTTAGGAGATCCTACAAATACCCCCTCAAAGAAACCATGCTGTAATACCGACCAAGCCTGAATTACAATCTTTTTCAAACGACAATACTCTAAAACCCCTCCATCACGATTGATAGCCGGATTATTGTACATATTGACATTGATTCCATGATTTATCATCGGGGTATGACAAACACTAAATTGAACCTGATTTGCAACAAGATCGCAATCTAAACCAGATTGCAATAATTGCATCTGCAAAGGGTTCATATTGCTAACACCAAAATTTAAGACTTTTCCTGAAGATTTTAAAAGATTAAAAGCCTCACCGACCTCACAAGGATCCATTAAAGGATCAGGTCGATGTAAGATCAAGCAATCGATATGATCTGTTCTAAGCCGCTTTAAACTGCCCTCAACAGACTCTAAAATATGTTTTTTCGAAAAATCATATAAATGAGGATTCTTACAAATACCGCACTTAGTCTGCACAAAGAACTTATCTCTAAAACCGCTTTCTAAAGAAAAGGCTAAACCTAATAATTCCTCTGAACGCCCTAAACTATAAACATCGGCCGTATCGAGCATATTGATACCACTTGCCAATGCAAAATCTAAAAGCTCTTTTACAGCTTCAGGCTCCTGTAATTGCGGAATACGCATACAACCTAAAACTAATTGCGAAACTTTTGTTTTATCTTGGCCAAACTCAATATATCTCATCGTGTTTACCTACCTTAGTGAAGCTTATAT
>URKL01000065.1 GCA_900548485.1 uncultured Succinatimonas sp. | reverse complement strand
AAGCTCTGAAGACAGATAGTAATGTAAGCAGTATAAATCCCCTTGCTTTAGCAAGGGGAGGAAGTCAAATAATTAGCGTTTAGAGCCTTTATTTACCAAATTTTTAGGATCTGGTAATAAGAGGCCTCCTATGCTTTTGGCAGGAATTGCAGTAATTGAGCGAGTTTGATGGTTGATTTCAAATATCTTTACAGAAATCTTATCTCCAAGACGTAATTTAACTTCACCATTTACAGTTAAAAATCCTAAATCACCGTCTAAAATAAAGGCATCACGATTGTCACTTATAAATACTGAAGGTACAAAAACCATGGCTCCGTTTTCTTCAAGAATGACGCGAAGACCGCCTCGACTTAAATCAAAGACTTCTGCTTCAAAGACAGTTCCTTTAGCAATATCTGGCTCTAAGTAATCCATATATAACCAATCACGAACATCACGTTCAGCCATGCGATTAGTCCGGCGAGCTAAATTCATCTTTTGTAAGAGTTCGTCATCAGGAAGCTTAGGATGATCAGCATTGACGACGATGGCTTTAAGTAGACGATGATTTACCATATCGCCATATTTACGAATAGGTGATGTCCAGGTGGCATAATTCTCCACACCTAAAGCATAATGAGGAGCAGGAGTAATGCTCATTTGGGAGAAAGTTTGCAATCTGCGGATACGACAATCCATATAATTGTCATCTTTAGTATTAGCGAAGCGACGAATCTCATTATAACCTTGTAGGCTGTCAATGCCAGCTTGTGGAATAGGACATTGTTCTTGCTCAAGTAAAGCGAGAATGTCCTTCTTTTTCTCCATATCAAAGCCACTGTGAACATTGAAAATACCGCAATTGAGTTTTTCTTTTAAAAGTTCACCTGCACAAATATTGGCAGTAATCATAGCTTCTTCAACAATTTGATTGGCAATACGACGATGATTGACCTCAATATGATCTAAAGCGCCTTCTTTAGTTAAGACAAAATCATAATCAGGACGATTTCGGAAAGTTGCAGCATGTGAGGCTCTGTAACTGTCACGAGCTTTTGTGAAATCAACAAATAGATTTAAGAGTTTGGCAATATTTTCTTCTGGGATTTTAGCTTCTACTTTTCCCTCTAAATAATCAGAGACCTCGTTATATACAAGCTTACCTTTAGATATGATATTTGCTAGCATGAATTTGGTAGCATTAAAATCTAGTTTGCCGTCAAAATCACAGTGCATAATTCCAACTAAGGTAGGGCGGACTTGATTTGGTCTTAAAGAGCATAAATTATCAGAGAGAACGCGAGGTAACATGGGAATGTCACGACCTGGCAAATAAATAGAAAAGGCTCTATTAGCAGCTTGATCGTTAAATTTTGAAGTCTCGCCGATATAACCCGTAGGATCTGCAATAGCAACATAGAGGTTATAGCCATTAGCATCTTTCTCTATATACAGAGCATCATCCATATCTTCAGTATGGTCGCTATCGATAGTAACAAAATCAAGGGCAGTTAAATCGGTACGCTCATATGAGCTCTCTAAGAATTCGAATTGCTCATCATTAGGTTCTTTTAAAGGCAGATCGTAGCGACGTAAGGAAACCTTCCATGGGGTTTTAGGATCATTTTTTTTGCAGATTAACTCAATAATATCTGCTTTAAATCCATGACCTTTTAAAGCATGGGAAAAAAGAGTACAGATAACAAAATCACCATTTTGCAAAGGAGTTTTATTATCAACTCTCTTATCAATAGCAATAATGCGATTTTTGATATTAGGATGATCGGCAATTACATGAAGCTTTCCATTAGCAAAGAAAACGCGGGCTACAAAACGTTTTAAATTAGCTTCAATGAGTTTTTGTGGAATAGCATGTTGTCTACCATTGCCATCTTCTTCTATAAGTGCACTGATGCGATCACCATGCATAACATTGCGCATATCATTAGGGGCAATGAAATAAGATTGGTCACGGTCGACCTCAAGAAAACCAAAACCGCGATCAGTAGCCTTAACGCAGCCTTCTTTTTTTACCTTTTCGCGATCAAATTTCTGTTTGAGCTCGCGTAAAGCTGGATCGTTGAATAACATAGTTTCTCCAATTTTTATAACGTTGCAGATTATAGCAATTGTCAGCACCTAGGGGCTTTAAGTATTAAAAAAAGATTTTGTACTTAACTTGACCATAACCTAAGAGAAGTCTTCAGCCTTTTTGGTATGGTGAGTTCGCTCTGAGCTAAATTATAAGGATAGCTACCCTAAATTAGGATCTTAAAGGAAGATTTCCTAATTTAACTTTATATTTTTGTTAAAATATAAAATCTGTTTGCTGTAGATATTGTGAGAGAGCACCATGTTGTCAGATTGGATCAACGAAATGCGTCCGCGGACACTTCTTTTAGGTTTTACTAATTGCGCTTTAGGCTGTGCATTAGGTTTTTATTATGGTGATGTGTCTTTATACACCATAATTACAGCCCTATGTATTGTCGTAACCGGAGTGATGTTGCAGATTTTATGTAATTTTGCTAATGATTATGGCGATGCTTATCGTCAAGCCGATGGTAAAAATCGTAAAGGTCCAATTAGAGCTGTGATGGTAGGAACCATTTCTTTAACCCAATTGCGTAAAGGCATGGCAGTGGTAACTATATTAGCAACCATCTGTGGTGCCTTAGCAGTATTTTTAGCTGTAGGTAATAATCTGCAGGTTTTATCTTGGTTTATTTTTCTTGGGGTTATCTCCATTTTAGCAGCCTTGTTTTATACCATTGGTATGGCTTATGGCTATAAAGGTTTTGGTGATATTGCGGTTTTTATTTTCTTTGGCCTAGTTGCAGTTATTGGTTCACAAATTTTAATTACAGCTGCAAGTGAAAATGGTCTTGATATGTATCCAGATACCTTACTTTTAGGCATAAGCTCAGGTTTAGGCTCAGTAATGGTTTTGCATGTGGCAAGTACTAGAGATATTGTAGAAGATCGTCAAAATGGCAAGCATACCCTTGCATCTTTTTTAGGTTTTAAGATGTCGGGAATTTATTTAGTCGCTTTGCTTGTAGGAACTATTTTTACCTCTGTAGCCGCATGTATGTTTTCGCATAAGGCTTGGCAGTTATTGATAATTTTCTTTGCTCTAATTCCTCTTATAGCCTCTTCTTTTAGAACTGTTAGGAATATCAGCAAACCTGAAAAAGTTGCCCGTGAACTTAAATATACAGCTTTAGGTTGCGCTATTCATCATATAGCTTGGATTTTTGTTTTAACTTTAGATTTTTGGTCTTATGCCTAACGTTTCCAGAAAATTCTTGTAAAGCATAAAAGCACAGGTAAAATTTCTAGACGTCCAAGTAACATATCTAGGCCAAAGAGAAAATAAAGTTCATCTCGTAAAGAAACATTGTTTATTGAAGGGTTGATTGTAGGTCCCATGCCTTGACCAATATTTGATAAAGACGAAACACTAAAGGTGAAGGCATCACCAGGCTCTAGTCCATAGCTTGCTGCAATAACGGATGACGTTGCAGTTACGAGTAAATAGGCTACTAAATAAGTCACTACAGCACGCATAGTATTGCTATCAATAGGGCGTTTATTATAGCGAGGCTCAATCATGGCATGAGGATGTAGGCTTTTTACAATTTCTGTTTTAAATAAAGAGAAACATACGACGATTCTAAAAATCTTTATGCCTCCGGCTGTAGATCCTGCACATCCTCCAATGCCTAAAATCATAGTAAATACAATCGTGGCAAAAGAGTTCCATTGTGAGAAATCTTCAAGACCAAAACATGTTGAAGATAAAACCGCAATCACATTAAAAAAGGCTATTCTAAAGGCATGTTCGATATCGTAGTCATTAAACTTAATTAGGGTTATAGCAATACTTATTGATAAAGTAATTATAAAAACTAAATAATAACGAACTTGTTTATCTCTAAAAAAATCAAAAAAATCGTCAGCAAGTGATCTTAAGATCAATAAAAAAGGACAACTGCCTAAGAACATAAAAACCATAGCGGTATAGTGAATGAAAGGACTGGCATCATTCATGGAGGCATCTATAGGCATCATGCCTCCAGTTGAAACAGTACAAAGAGCGCTGTTTATGGCTAAAAAAGGATTAAATCCACCTAAATAATAAAAGAAGCTACAGAGAGTAGCTGTCAATAAGTACCAAGATAAGATACCTAAGGCCATGGTTTTTATATGAGGTGTATTTTTGGCATTACCATCAAAAGAGGTTGATTCTGTTTTAAATAAGGCCATGCCTCCCATAGCAATATTCGGCAAAATAGCTACACCAATAACTACGAAGCCAATACCTCCTAAAAATTGTAAAATTGAGCGCCACAGTAAAATTGCAGGCGGTCTGCTATCTAAATTAGAGATTACAGTACTGCCGGTTGTAGAGAGCGCTGAGGCACTTTCAAAAAAGGCAGAGGCAAAATTTAAGTCAGATAAGATGGCATAAAAAGGAATAATTCCTAAGAGTGTCATGCATAACCATAAAACGCCGGTAAAGAGAAAAAGTTCACGTAAAGAGGCTTTAAGGCCAGCATTTTTCCCGATAAAGCGTAAAAGAGCTCCTATAGCGGTACCAACAGTAGCTGTAAGAGCAAATTCTAAAGTCCCTTGAGTATTACTTAATAAGGCATATAAGGCAGGTACTGTAGCAATAATACCTAGCCAAAAGAGGGAAGAGCCTAAAAGCTTAGTTATGAGACGAAGATCTACTACCATTTGGGGACCCAGAAAGAATGAGGTCTACACATTTTGACTAGACTACGCATTTGGCGATGATCAGCTAAATAAGCTAAAAGATGATCTCCTTCTTCAATTACTAAATCAGGGGTGGGCATTAACAGTTTGCGTCCCCTTAAAATTAAACCTAAGGTAACACCTGTAGGAAAGGTAAGATTTTCTAAACGTCGGCCTATAACATGGCTTCCTAATTTAGAGCCTTCAAGGGCAAGTTCGATAGCTTCACTATCGCCTTGACGGAATAAAGTGGTATTTTCTACACCTTCCTGACGAATATTAGATAGCAACGCTGAGATAGTTGCATCTTTAGGAGAAATGATAGTATCAATTTCTGAGCGTTTACCTTGAGCTAAATTGTAGTAACCAGAATTTTTTATAACCGCAAGAGTACGAATATTATGCATACGTCTTAAGATTAATGACGCCATAATATTCTTTTCATCAGCAGGAGCTGCTGCTATAAAGAGATCACTTTTATCGATATGTTCTTCGTGCAAAAATTCAATATCAATCGGGTTGCCGTGATAGACCTCGACCGTGGTGTCATAAAGATCTGCTGCTGAGCGTTTAGCTCTTTGTACATCTTCTTCGATAAGTTTTACTCGATATCGTTCTGATAAGGCGCGCGCAAGAGCATCTGCAATATGAGTACCGCCTGCGATGGTGATATTAGATAAGGCTGGTTTCAAGGGAACTATTGATGCTAATTGACTTAAAGCACGCTCGCGTTCACAGCAAAAATACAGCATATCTCCAGGCTTAAAGACGTCTTTTTTAAAATCTTTGACATATTTTCCTTGTCGATATATAGCTAAAGCTGTAGCTTTACCGTCAAAGCTTTCAAATTTTTCAACTGAAGAGCCAGTAAGTTTTCCGCCAATAGCTACTTTTGCGGCAGCCACTAAAACTCTACCATTAAAGCATGAGCCTACGGCCGAGGTTCCTGGTAATTCAATGAGATCGCAGATATCATCAGTAATGATATGTTCAGGAGAGATGACGTGATCGATAGGCACTGCATTAGAACCAAATAAACCGTCAGCTTCACGCAAATAATCAATGGATCTAATTCTAGCAATTTTTCTTGGGATACGGAATAAAAAAGCACCTACACTACAGGCTGTGATATTGATTTCATCGTCGGGAGTTGCCGCTACTAGTAATTCTGTATTCTCAGCTCCAGCATTACGTAATACTGTAGGTGAGGCAGGATTGCCGATAACTACACGTAAGTCAAGGCGACTTCCTGCCTGTGATAAATCTTCAGAGGCATTATCTACTAAGGTTACAGCATGTCCGGCATTGACAAGATATTTCGCTAATTCAATACCGACATTGCCAGATCCTAAAATAATGATCTTCATACAGCTTTTTTAGTGATGCGGGCATAGAAGAAGCCATCACCACCATCTTCTCCAGGAAGGTTTTGGTACATGCTAACGTTTTGTCCCTTCATCTTAAAAGGTAATAAAGAAGCATTTGGATGACGCTCTAAAAAGGCTTGTATACGTTGCTCATTTTCAGATTTTAGAATGGAGCAAGTTGTGTAGACTAAAATGCCATCAACTTTTAATCGCTCAAATAGGGTATCTAATATACCATCTTGACTGTGATTTAAAGACTCAATATCTTTTTGACGTCTGAGCCATTTGATGTCAGGATGGCGTCTTATAACACCTGTTCCAGAACAAGGAACATCGGCTAAGATTTTATCAAAATTGCCATTTATCTCTTTAAGACCAGAGGCTGCATCACTTTGCAAAAGTCTAGGATTTCTTCCCAAACGTTTGAATGTTTGTGCTGTAGCTTTGAGTCTATCCTCGCTAATATCGGTACAAGTTAGGTTAACACTTGGGCAGATATCTAAAATATGAGCACTTTTACCACCAGGGGCACAACACGCATCTAAGACAATATCGTTATTTTTAAGCTCTAATAGAGGAGCGGCTAATTGTGCAGATAGATCCTGAACTGTTACCAATCCTTGGCTAAAACGAGGAATTTTATCTACACCCATAGGTTCATCTAATCTTAGGGCATTTTCGATCAAAGGGCTACGTTTAGCGTCAATTTCATGATTATCTAAAATTTCTAAATAATCAGTAGTGGAGATTTTTGAGTTTTCTACACGTAGCCACAGCGGTGCGTGTTCATTTGAACTATCTAAAATGGTTTGGACTTTATCTTGATAGTCATTTTGTAAAGTCTTATAGAGCCAATCTGGGAAAGAGTATTTGACAGCTAAATCATCACTGCTCTCAAGGGTACTACCTTGACGCAAAAAGTTTCTCAAAATGGCATTCACAAGACCTGTAAGAGCTTTGCAATTGCATAAAGAGCAAGCTCCTACAGTTGCCGCTACCACAGCATGTGGAGGTGTACGGGTAAAGACAATTTGATAGATACCACATAAAAGTAGTGCCCGTGCTGCAATAAAGCGAACATTTAAAGAATGATTGAGATACTTGCTTAAGGTTAGGTTTAATAAACGGCGATGACGCAAAGTACCATAAACTAGTTCTTGCACGAAAGCTTTATCGCGCAACTCTAAATCTTTAGTGTACTCAGGTAAAACTTCAGTTAAAGAACGACCTTGTTCAATAGCACTGATACACATAGCCGCAGCAGCACGTGAAGGTGCTCCGGCGGTAATGTTTTTAGGTTGAACTTTGCTACTATGGGCTTTGTTTGAACGCATAACTTTTAGCGAAAAAGGTGCGGATCTTTTATTTAAAGGACCTTTCTTTTCTTTTTTAGCTGTAATAGCTGGGCGTTTTAAATGTAATTTTTCAGTCACAAACACTTCCTATGGCAAAAAGATCGGGGCGAGAGCGCGCTAAATCAGCTGCATTGACGCGTTTGTGCCCTGGTTCTTGAATTTGGGTGATGCATAGGCTACCATTTTTGCAACCTATGATAATGCCATCACGATTACATTCTAAAATCTCTCCACAATTACCACATTTAGGATAAGGCTTAGCTTCAAAGACTTTATAGGTTATAAGATTATGTTTTAAAGTAGCGATAGGCCAAGGATTAAGACCACGGATCTTTAGACATAATTCATAAGCTGTGAGATTAAAATCAAGAGAAGCTTCTTCTTTTGAAAGTTTTTTTGCATATGTAACAAGGCTTTCGTCTTGAGCTTCAGCCTGAAGATTACCGTTTATGATTTCAGGTACAGTCTCAACTAGAGTTTTTGCTCCTAAAGAAGCCAATTTTTCAAACAAACTACCTGAGGTATCTTCATCAGTAATATCTAAAGTGGCTTTAACATAAACATCGCCGGCATCTAAAGCTTTGGCAATTTTCATGATTGAGACACCTGTTTGCTTATCACCATCCAAAAGAGCTCTTTGAATTGGAGCTGCTCCTCGATATTTTGGTAAAAGCGAGCCATGAACATTGATACTTCCATAAGTTGGAGCATTTATAACAGCTTCAGGAAGAATAATGCCATAGGCAACAACAATAAAGAGATCGCTTTTTAGATCAATGAAGTCTTGAAGATCGTTTTCAGCTTTAAAATTTAACGGCGTTCTGACTTCAATTCCGTATTTCTGCGCTAAAGTTTTAACCGGGGAAGGGGTAAGCTTGTGTCCACGGCCACAGGGTCTGTCCGGTTGAGTATAAACTACTTGAGGCTTTAAATCTGCATCAATTAAGGCTTGCAGATGAATAGCGGCAAAATCAGGGGTGCCGGCAAATATAATATTTTTGTTCATGTTTTTTGACAGAGTGTCGACTCCATAAAAAGTGAGTTATTCGCCTTTGTGAAGATCTTTGAGAATTTTGCCGTATTTTTTCTTTAAGCGATCTTGTTTTAGGCGTGAAAGTTTATCGACAAAAATTACTCCATTTAAATGATCAGTCTCATGTTGTAGACATATAGCTAACAGACCGTCAATATTATTAAGTTCTTGATTTTGACCATTTAAATCTTGGTAACTAACACTGATGCGAGGGTAACGCATAACAGTATCTTGATAACCAGGTACAGATAAACATCCC
>URKL01000064.1 GCA_900548485.1 uncultured Succinatimonas sp. | reverse complement strand
AACGAGCATCCGCGACTTACCCCTATAATCTGAGAGTTTTTTTATAAATTAAGCTTTATTTTTATGATTACGGTAGATCTCAAATAAACCTAACATCACTCCCACAACTAAACCTCCTAAATGACAGAAATTAGCTAAAGAGTCATTAATCACAAAACCTAAAAGCACAAAAATAATACTGACACTTAAGAGTCCCCGAGGAATATTTAATCTATACGCAAAATTTTTATTAGATGACAAAATTCCTGCAAAACCAATCACCCCATAAACAGCCCCTGATAAGCCACCAAAGACTGCATAAGGAGGCAAAAATGCTAACTGAAGAACATTACTTATAAGAACTACGCTTACAAAAACAGAAAATAATTTCACCTTGCCTAAATTATGTTCAATTGGTCTTGCCAAAGACTCCCACATTACCAAGTTAAATGCTATATGAACTATACCAAAATGCAAAAATGCCGGAGATATCAAACGATAATATTCCCAAGGCTTAGAAAGCTCGATATATTTAGTCAAAGAAAAATAATCTAGCATCTGATTTTGGAAAAACAGCTGGCAGATAAAAAATAAGACACAAATTATCTCAATAATAGAAGTAAAAGAAAAAGGATCCCAATTTAGAGCTCTAAAAAAGCCTAAACCTAATTCTCGATCCTTTGCAATGGTTCTTCGTCTTTGCCAAGAAGCCTGTACATATCGTTTAGCATATGGACTCTGAGCATAAGAAAAAAGCTCGCGCTTAGCCTTATAAACATCTTCTTGAGTATTTACATAAACAAGCCATTTTCCATTTATTGAGTCTTTACAATGAGCTTTTATATTTATAGTGTTTAAATAATCAGTAAAATTTAAAGCCTGCGCTTTAGGTAGCAGGCATACCTCGAAAAAAAACTCTTCCACTATTTATTCAACCATTTAAGATACTCACTGACACCCTCAGAGACAGTCTTAAATTTAATATCACAACCAGTTGCTCTTAACTTAGTTAAATCTGCTTGAGTAAAGGATTGATAATGACCCTTTAAATGCTCAGGGAAAGGAATAAACTCCACTTCTCCATGTCCATGATAGACAATTACTGCTTTAGCAATATTTAAAAATGGTTCTGCTCTACCAGTACCACAATTGTAAATACCAGATGCTCCCTTATGTTCCCAGAACCAAATATTTACATCAGCAACATCGCCAACATAAACGAAGTCTCGCATCTGCCCGCCATTCCCATAACCATCACAACCTGCAAATAATTTAGGATTTTCTCCTCTTAACATTTGATTGTTAAGATGAAAAGCCACACTAGCCATAGAACCTTTATGGTTTTCTCTTGGTCCATAAACATTAAAATATCTAAGTCCTACAACCTGTGATTTAATCTTTGAAATACGTTTACGTACATACTCATCAAATAAAAACTTAGAATAACCATAAACATTCAAAGGGCACTCATATTTACGATCTTCAACATAAACACTGCCTCCACCATAAGTTGAAGCAGAAGACGCATACATAAAGGGAATTCTATGAGACACAGCAAATTCAAAAACTTTAACAGTGTATTCATAATTATTCTTCATAATATACTGACCATCCCACTCGGTAGTGGCAGAACATGCGCCCTCATGAAAAATTGCTTCAATATTATGGCAACCATAGCGAGCATCAAAAGCTACCTCATCTTCGATTAAAGCTAAAAAATCTGCTCTATCCATATAGTCAGCGATATCTAAATCAGCCAAATTTGTAAACTTATGACCATCTTTTAAATGATCAACGACTAAAATATCGTTAATGCCTTTATCGTTTAATCTTTTTACAATATTTGAACCTATAAATCCGGCTCCACCAGTAACAATGATCATAATATCGTCCTTGTTTATCTAGCAATCAGCAACTAATCAATACATCAATCTAGCTACATCAGCTTATTTAGTTTTAAATGTTTTTACTGTTCATTGTATTATGCTCGCAATATGAGCTTTCCCGCAAGATAATACAAAAGAAGACATTCTTTAATGAAAATATTTTTGCAAAGGAAAATAAAATTTATAATCTAAGATATCTTCTAAAAAATTTCTATCTTAAAAAGATGGTATTTAAATATTAAAAGCACAGACTTATATAAGTCTTAACTTTATATAAAGAGAAAAAAGTGAAAAAGATCCTGATCATAGCTCCTTCTTGGCTTGGTGATATTATCATGTCACAAAGCCTCTTAAAGATTCTAAAATCACAAGATCCCCAATGTAGCATTGATGTATATGCCCCAGCTTATACTCTCCCCATACTCAAGCGTATGCCAGAGATTGATAACTATATAATCAATCCCTTCTCTCATGGAGCTTTCAATTTAAAACAACGCTTTTTAGAAGGCCAAAAACTTCAAAAGCAAAATTATGATTGTGTTTTTGTTTTACCAAACTCACTAAAATCTGCACTCATAGCTCTTTTTGCAAAAATACCAGAACGTCGTGGTTTTAAAGGAGAATCTCGTTACTTTATTCTTAATAATATGCGTACCAATAAAGAAGATTTTCCACGTATGGTCGAACGCTATGTAGCCTTGGCTTTTGATAAAAATAAAGTAAAATCAGCAAAAGATCTACCTCTAATACCAAATCCCAAATTATCTCTAAAAAAAGTGTCTGTAGAGCTTTTAGATAAACTACAAATCAAACTTGACAGGCCTCTATTAGCCTTAGGCTGTGGAGCTAATTACGGCCCTTCAAAATTATGGCCTGTAGAAAATTTTGCGGAAATTAGTAATAAATGGATAGAAAAGGGTGGAGCAATCTTAGCTTTAGGCTCTAAAAAAGATGCCCCTACTGTTGAGGCTATTGCTAAAAATATTAAGGCTAATAATTGCAAATATTTTTATGATATCGCAGGCAAAACAGATTTAACGGAAGCTTTAGATTTAGTAGGTTCTTGCACTGCAGCTATATGTAATGATTCAGGATTAATGCACACAGTTGCTGCCGCTGATATTCCTCAAGTCTGCATTTTTGGTTCCACATCTACAGGATATACTCCACCATTATCAGATAAAGCTATTTGTTTAGAGTCAACCGCACCTTGTCATCCTTGTTTTAAACGTACCTGTAAATTTAATACATATGCTTGTTTAAAAGAGATTACCCCAGATCGAGCCTGGCAAGCTCTTAAAAGCATTGTTAAGATTTAAAATCTAATGCAAGGAATTTATACATGCATTTTTCATCTAAGATAGTCTTTTTTCTTTATAAATTCTTAACTCTAATCCTTGCCCCTGTAGGAGTTGCTTTTTTATGTTATAAAAAAAGACTAGATCCTCCTTATGGCAAAAGGGTTTTTGAACTATTAGGCTTCTATCCTTATAAATTAAAAAATTGTATTTGGTTTCATGCAGCATCTGTAGGAGAAATTAATTCTCTAAAGCCTTTAATATTAAAATTCCAAAAGGTTAATCCTAATAAAACAATTCTTATCACCACAATGACTACTACAGGAGGAATAGCAGCATCAAATATACCTAATGTTCATACGTTTTTTATGCCTTTAGATAGTCCTTGTGTTATTAAACGTTTTTTCAATAATTTCAAACCTAAATTTCTTTTTATTGTAGATACTGAATTATGGCCAAATATGTTACAAGGAGCCTTAAAAAACAAATGTAAGGTGATTATCGTTAACGGCAGAATGCAAGAGAAAAACTGTCAAAAATATCTTAAATTTAAAAATTTAGTTAAAGATATTATTGCCACTCCTTTATATAAAGTGATTTGTATATCTAAGGAAGATGCTCAACGTTTTGAAAGAATTGGCATTGACACTAACAAAATAAAAGTTGCTGGTAATATAAAATACGATTTAAATCTTAACTTCGAACCATTCCACAAAGGTCGCAAAATCAAAGCCACCTTTAACGGTATGGTTTTATGTTGCGCTAGTACTCATGATGGCGAAGAGAGCATTTGTTTAGAAGTTTTTAAAGCTTTAAAAACAAAAATACCATCTCTAAAACTTGTTGCAGTTCCAAGACATAAAACCGGGGTTGATTTGTTTGAAAAAAAGCTATCAAATCAAAACTTAAGTTATATCAAAAAGAGCCAAATTAAAAATTCATTGGAATATCAAAATAATGAAATTATTTTAGGTGATACCATGGGCGAGATGAGCTTTTATTTTGGTCTAAGTGATCTTGTTTTTATGGGGGGAAGTTTTGTACCTATTGGTGGTCATAACCCTCTAGAACCAGCTTATTTTTCAATGCCTACTATAACCGGCCCTGATTATCATAACTTTAAAGATCAATTCAAAATGCTTATTACACAAGAAGGAGCTTTTGAAGTACAAAATCAAAGTGAATTTATAACTAAGAGTCTAGAATTACTAAGATCTCCTGACAAAATAAAATTATCAGGAGAACATGCTTTAGAAATTCTAAATCTAGGTCGAGGCAGTACAGATAAGATTTTAAAAGAAATAGCTGAAGATCTATCTGCATAGTAACTCCAGCTTGAAAAATTAAGCCTTTAAATTTCTAATAAACTCGACATAACCTGAGGCACTCTTAGCGATATTCTCAACTGTCGCAATATCTTTATTAGCAGCCCCATAGAAGGCATATACGCCTTTTATGGAGGTATGACACATCTCAAAAGCATGCTCTATAGGTAAAAGATAATTTCTTGCTGGCATATGGTGTCTGCCCTCTTGGCTATATGCAGACTCTTCGCTACCACAAGTAATGGCTATACCAATATTCTTATTCTCTAATTTAAAGTTCTTACCAAAAGCCCAATCACGAGTTAAAACGGTATCGAACCATAATTTAGTACGCGGGGGACAAAAATACCAATACATTGGAAATTGAAAAACAATAGTATCCGCATTATCAATAAGAGAATGCTCCATTACAGCATCAATAGTTCCTGATGGATATGAGCTCTGTAAATTGTGAACTAAAATTTCATCAGGATATTTACGTAATTCATCAACCCAACGTCTATTTATTACGGATGAATCAAAGGAAGGATGGTCTACAATCACCAAAGCTCTTTTAGCTCTATTTTCTTCTTTATTCATTTTAGAACTCTTTTTAGGATAAAAATTTTGCTGTTTCTTAATACTACTACAAATTTAATCTGTCGAAAGTGCGCTCTTAACTAAAATTTGAAAAGCACTAATATCAAAGTAACATTTTTTTTGATTAACAACGAGTTCTTTATTAAAAGATCTTAGTAAGCGATCCAAAATTGCACGTTTACGCGCAAAACTTAAATTACATTTATAGCACTTATCAAAATCTATTAAATAAACCTTGCCATTATTATCTAAAAGAATATTTCTTAAATTTAAATCTGTATGATCAATATTTAAAGAAAACATCTTACGGATACATTTACCGATATTCTCTAACTCAGAATTAGTTAAATGACGTTCACAGATAATACGAGCTAAATCATTGCTACATGCAATCTGTTCAATAACAATATCTTGCCTTAAAAAGGCCCCACACAAAATCTCTCTAGCAATAATAGCTCTTGGTACATTTAACCCATTTTTATACATAAAATTTAAAAGCTTATACTCATCAAAAGCTCTATGAGCATGCTTTTCAAAGATGAAAAAACGATCTTTTAAAAGTTTTCCCATCAATCCACCACGAAAATAATGGCGTAAAACCAATTGGCGAGAATTTTTACTTGTAAATAATAAAGTCTGCCCTCGACCTCCTCGTTGTTTTATATCGGCACAATCTCTTTTTATATAATCAATATCAAAATATTGCTGTAATTCTTCAATATTATTCTGTTTATCATATAGATATTTAATATAATCTGACATATATAATTCCTTTGATATTGACATCCTGACCTAAAATAAATCCCTCGATATTACCCATAAGTCAAAGCCAAATTATGGAAAAGCTCCTTATAGTCTCTATCATATTGTGACAAAAGTTACGATAGATCTTTTATCACAATTATTCATAGGTACATTTAAAGCTGAATATTCACGACAGAGGTATGCTATATTCCCGCATTAAAGCTCAGGGGGTTACTCTTATATTTTGATAAATTACATCTCACCTTTAAATCAATATTTCACTATTATCCTAAAAGTTTAGATCGCCAATATATTCTTAATATCTGTATCATTGAAAGATTTTTAAAGTGAAATAAGCTATATTTTGCCTAAAAATTAAATAATTTATGATTTTTATCAGATATAATGAAGCAAAATTATATTTCTCTTAATTATAAGGTAGTCTGATTTTCGCAATTAATTACTGATTGCAGAGCAAAATATGAATCCCCGAAAAATAAAATCCATTTGCGTTTTAAGACTTTCAGCACTTGGTGATTGCATAAATACATTTGGACTTATCCACGCTTTACTCACAGAAAAACCAGATCTGAAAATTTTATGGGTAATAGATAAGCGTTTTGCCCCTTTATTCCGCAACCATCTTGGCCAAGATTTGGTCCCCATGTTATGTGTTGACTTTAATAATGGCATATTAAATGTCAGGCATCAAATTAAACAATCACTAGATCAACAAGAGTTTGATTATGTTTTTGCCTTGCAAACATCCATTAAAGCCTCCTTATGTTTGGGAGCCATAAAAGCTAAAACCAAATTGGGTTATGACAGTGAACGCGCTCGTGAAGGACAATTTTTATTTATAGATAAAAAAGTACCTTCCCCTAATAATCCTCACGTATTAGCAGGATTTATGGCCTTCTCTGAATTTGTTGGATTTGATGACTTAAGACCATCTTGGAATTTTGAGCTAGACGAAAGCGAACTCTTACCATACAAAAATGAATTTAAAGAAGACAAAATTTTTGCCATATCACCAGCATCAGCTAAGAAAAGCAAAAATTGGACCTTACAAGGGTATGTTGATATAGCTCTTCATGCTTTAGATGAAGGTTTTAAAGTTGTCTTACTTGGAAGTAATAAAGCCTCCGAAATAGAATTATGTGCACAAATTGCTACAAAATTAGATAATAATTGCTTAAATTTATGTGGTAAGACTAATTTAAGACAACTTGCCGCCGTTATTTCGCTTTGCTCTTTAGTACTATCTCCAGATAGTGCTGCTATGCATTTAGCCTCAGCTTTAAGCATACCCGTAATAGGTCTATTTGCTATCCATAATCCCAAACGTGTAGGTTCCTGGAACTACCCAGATCTTTGGGTTTCTGTGTATAACGAATGTGCCTCTAAAGAATGCAAAGGGCAAAATATTACCTGGCGATATCGAGTAAAAGATCCTAATGCTATGAGGCTTATAGACAGCGACAGTGTAATTGATGCTTTTGACAAGGCATGCGAAAAATATCTTGATTGCTAAAAATAAATAAAGGCCCTTTTATGCTTGAAACATTAGCTGTTTTTCCTGGAACTTTTGATCCCATTACTCTAGGTCATTTAGACATTATCAAAAGAGCTTCAAGGATTTTTTCAAAAGTCATAGTCGCTGTTGCTCAAAGCCCTAGTAAACATACTTTATTTTCACTAGAAGAGCGCTTGCAACTAGTCGAAAAAGCCTGTAAACAACAAGAAAATGTTACAGCAAAATCCTTTACGGGAATGCTTGTTGATTTTCTCAAAGAGAATCATGCCGATATCCTAGTTAGAGGTGTAAGAACTGTTATTGATTATGACTATGAGATGCAACTCTCTGGTATGTATCGTGCTTTAATGCCAGATATGGAAATTGTTATGCTACCAACTGAAGGATCTGTAGCTTATATTTCATCAACATTAGTACGCGATGTTATTATTCACAAAGGGGAAATTCATAAATTTGTTCCCCAAAGTGTAGTTGATTATGTCGCACATACTCGCAATAACTAAGCTACTATAAGTTTATTTTTGACATTTAGGGCAATAGTAAGTAGATCTTTGCCCTAAAGTAACCATCTCAATTGTACTACCGCAAATCTTACAAGGGTTTCCTTCATGCCCATAAACAAAAAGATTCTGCACAAAATAACCTTTTTTCCCATCGGCCCCCTCAAAATCACGAATAGTTGTACCCCCACGTAAAATTGATTCTTTTAAAATTCTTCGCGTATGATCAACTATAAGCTCAGCTTCTTGTTCTTTAATAGATGAAGCTAATCTTGTAGGTAAAATTTTGCAAGCAAATAAAATTTCACTTGCATAGATATTACCAACACCTACAACAATCGCACCATCCATTAAAATTTGCTTAATTGTCTTCTTTTTACCTTTAAATTTAGATAGTAAATATTGAGCATTAAAATTTTCTTCAAATGGCTCAGGACCTAAATTCTTTAAATGATGATCTTCTAAAGGTTCATCTCCTGCCGGAATATAAAGAACCAAACCAAATCTACGTGTATCATTAAGAATTACATTTTTTCCATTATCTAAAACCAATTCAAAATGATCATGTAATTGCAATGTAGTTTCAGAACTTATGTGTAGATGCCCAGACATTCCTAAATGCAAAATTAAAGAACCTTTATCTGTTCTTACAATAATATATTTAGCTCTTCTATCTACAGCGTAAATAATGCCTCCTTCGATATCTTGAATATTTTCAGCATATGGTTCACGCAATTTTTTATCATCATGAATTACTTTTATAATCTTGGCATTCAAAAGTACGTTTGAAATACCACGACGTGTAACTTCAACCTCAGGTAATTCTGGCATTACAAGTTCCTTTTAGGCTAATTCACTATTAACAATGATTTTAACAAAGAAGGGAGTAGTTTTTTTTATAGTATTTTTTACAAAAAATAATGTTTAAAACAAAAAACATACACTGTTACCAGCTCTTTATTATAAATTCCAACATTTACGTAGGAAAAGAACAAAATAGCTA
>URKL01000063.1 GCA_900548485.1 uncultured Succinatimonas sp. | reverse complement strand
CGGCCGTTTGCGGAAGCAAGGCAATGCAAAATGATAGGTTGACAGCGGCAGAAGGTGATGTAATCACAGGTCTTGATTCTGCAATAGATAAAGACGAAAAAATCTTTGAGGCTGGTACTGCTCAAAAGGGTGATGATATCGTTACCGCAGGTGGTCGTGTTTTATGTGTAACCGCTTTAGGCGATGA
Source organism: uncultured Succinatimonas sp. (assembly GCA_900548485.1). Classification (GTDB taxonomy): domain Bacteria; phylum Pseudomonadota; class Gammaproteobacteria; order Enterobacterales; family Succinivibrionaceae; genus Succinivibrio. The sequence goes on along the minus strand of URKL01000063.1, from coordinate 8,794 downwards.
CATTGCCAAGGCTCGTGATAAAGCCTATGCCTTATGTCAAAAGGTTCACTTTGACGGTATGTTCTACCGCAAAGATATTGCTTGGCGTGCTTTAAATCGTAAATAAACTAAAACTATTAAAAAAAACTTCGGGCTTAACCGCCTGAAGTTTTTTTTTCTCAAATATTCCTTGAAATCAACCATATAAAAATCTGGAGCTTTTATGACCGAGGAGATCATTAAACAAGCTATCTTATTTATAGTCTCATTTACAGCTAATTTATTTGCCTCAGTTTCAGGCGGTGGCGCTGGTTTTATTCAATTCCCTTTATTGGTACTTCTAGGTCTACCTTTTGCTACAGCCTTAGGTACCCATAAAGTCGCTGTGGTCTTTTTAGGTCTCGGAGCTCTTGCTCGTAAGGGTAAGCTTAGTGAATATCGCTTTGATAAACAGATCTCCTGCATTATGCTCTTTTTAGGAGGCCCTGCAGTTATCCTAGGCTCACTTATTATCATCAAACTACCGACACAAACTGCAGAAATTGCCTTAGGTATTATTACTATTTCCAGTGGTATTTATACGCTCTTTAAGAAATCTTTTGGAGCTAAGACTATAGAACATCGTTCCTTACAAAGAAATATTATCGGCGCCTTGTTGATTATTTTAGTGGGTTTATTTTCAGGATCTTTATCTTCAGGAGCAGGTCTATTTTCCACACTAACCTTAGCTGGCGTATTTGGTCTAGAGCTTAAAAAAGCCATCATGCATACCATGATCTTTGTTGCAACAATCTGGAATGCTATTGGAGCTATAACTGTTGGTTCTTTAATGGGAATTCACTGGCAATGGGTACCTGTAATGATTATTGCAACCTTTACAGGCGCCTGGCTTGGTACCAATTTATTGCTGTACCTGCCAGTACGCATAGTAAGAATTATTTTTTCTTTTGTAGCTATGTTAAGCGGAGTAATCCTGCTTTGCGAAGCCTTCTAAACTTATACCAATATTGCTACTGCCGTCTTGATAAGCCATATCTAAAAGTTTCTCTGTAAGATCTGGACCTCTTTTAGATTTTTTCAAAAGTTCCATCATCTCAATTTGGAAATTAACCTCATTATCAACGGCAGGATCTTCACGTAATTCCTCATCTGAAAGCTCTTGTTCTTGTTGCTCAATTTTACGAATTACACCGCCTAAACTTGCACGAGAGGCAATTTCAGCTTCATCTCCATCATGTAAAATGATCGCATCTGCGGCGGCTGATAAAGATAGACAAGCATCTAAACCAAAGAGATCTCCTAAAAGCAAATCCTCTTTATCATCTTTAAGCATAAAAGGCTCAACCTCATCGATAACTTTTTCCAAATCAATATGGTTATTCTTATCGCGATGAAATTCCCATAACTGCTTTAAAGCACGTTCAAAAGCCTTTACGCCGCCTTGAATCTTTTCCATCTCACACCATAAAGCATAATTTGGTAATTGACGTTGCGCTAAAACTAGAGCAAATAAACTCTGTCTCCAAGGAGACATTTCACCTAAGAGTTTGTAGTAACACTCGCCAAAAATCATACCTACCCCTCAAATGTAAAAATTTATTAAAATATATGATTATCTTACGAAAAAATTGTGCCATAATAAAAGCATACAGCAATAAATAATAAATATAATTCTCTTAACAAAAGCTTTTTAAGCAGCATGTTCTTTTACAAAAGATAAGCCTCCTGTTTAAATTGCTGAAATCTTTTTTTTGATATAAACCAACATGATTTCAGAAGACTACGTATCCGTGGAGGCTATTGCTTCCTCCTCGTGGCATCGGCCTTTTTCAAAAAAAAATACCATAGGGATCACTGCCACTTTATTTGTAGCCCTGTCTTTATCCTTTGTCATCTCTCAACATTTTGATGAAAGAATTAAAAACGCTTTAGTTGATGGCAATACTGTAGCAGATAATTTTGATTTTTCTCAACCTGATACTAGTAAACCTTTAACTGAAGCTTTTGGAATTGAATCTCCTAACACGGACAATACCAAAGAACCCGAAGTTACTGTAAGTACAGAACAAAAAAATCTCGACAATTTCGACGATAACTTACCTGAAAATGTTCTTGCTGATGCTGACTATGCAATGGATCAGCAAGTTAGAAATTTAGCCGCTTCTGTCGAGAAAGATTCCTCTGTAAGTACTGAAGGTCGTTGGCTTACTGAAGATGTACAAAAAGGAGATACTATCTCCTCTTTATTTGAGGATTTAAATATCCCAGCTTCAGTGATGATGAATATCCTTAAAAACAAACAAGCTGCTAAAGAAATCAATCATTTACAATTAGGTGATCACCTAGCTTTTTTGTTAAATGATGATAGTGATCTTTTAGCTTTTGTTAAGCCTTTAGATGATAAAAAGCAATTACGTATCTATCGCAATGATGTTAAGAGCAATGATTTTACCTATGCGATTGAACCTGTTGGAGCCCATTTAAGCGATAACAATGCTGTACCTGATGATGTTATTGCAAAACTTGAGGAAAACGATAAGAACAAAGCTGAAGACAATAAAAAAGTAGTCGCACAAACTAAAACTGAAAATAAAGATCAGCAAGAAAAAACTACAACTATCGCTAAAAACGAAGAGCCTAAAGCTAAAGTCACCACTGCCGCAAATCGGGGTAAATTAGTCTTAGTAAAAATTAACAAAGGCGAAAGTTTCTCTACTGTAGCTAATAAAGCCGGTATTACTTATGCCGAAATCAACCGTATTTTGCAGATGTTTAAAGGCAGAATTCAATTCTCAAAGAATATTCGCCCAGGTGACTCTATGCGTGTGCTGTTTACTGACAGCAATGGTAAAGGCAAGATCGCCGCAGTTGAATTTAATTTAAGCCGTGGTGGCAAGATAAGTTCTTATCTCAATACCGCTGATAATAAGTACTACGATGAACATGGCTTAAGCTCCGTTAAGAGTTCTTTTAGACGTTTCCCGTTTAACGCCAAAGCCAGAATTACCTCAGCTTTCAATCCAGGACGTAAACACCCCGTCTTAGGTACAGTTCGTCCACATAATGGTACTGATTTCGGTTTACCTGTAGGCACTCCGATTTTAGCTCCGGCTGATGGTGTTGTAGATAAAGCCACTTATTCCCGCTCTGCAGGCTATTATGTAGTGCTCCGCCACCGTGGTGGTTGGTCAACTGTATATATGCACTTATCTAAACTCCACGTCAAACAAGGTCAACGTGTAAAATTAGGCTCTACCATTGCCAGATCTGGTAATACTGGTATTTCCACAGGTCCCCATTTACACTATGAGTTACGTATCAATGGACGCCCTGTCAATGCAATGCGTGTAAACTTAGGCTCTCGTGATGTTGAGGTAAATACTCGTCAAAGACAGCGTTTCCAAAAGAGCGTTGCTCAATACAAACGCGATTTACATAGAGATTCACTCATAGCTGGAAACTAAACATTTTGCTACCGCTTTAAGCGGTAGCTTTTTCTTAAATCCATCTCAATGTAAGATGTCTCTCAAATTTTTATCCCCATTGCTGTCTATTTCTCAAATTAAGAGCTTTATGTGATATGTTAAATACATAAACTCAAAGCAAATCTTAATAAGAGGAGCGTAGCGATGGCTGTAGCAGAATTAGGCGGATTTAATACAAAACTTCAGAATGTTGATGAGCAATATTCCTGGATCAATGACATGATTAAGGCTAGGCAAGAGCTTGTATTGCTATATATGAAGCTTTTGAATATATCATTGTCACGAAGCTCTAATCGTAATGATGAATGCTATCCCTCATATGAAGAAATCACAACTTTTTGCGACCATCTTATCGATTACATTTCTCACGGCCATTTTGACCTCTATCCTAAAATTATTGGACTTATGGAAAATGCCTCTGGCAAATCTCTATCAATTGCCAATCGTGTTATGCCTAAAATCGAACAAACCACAGAATATCTGATGCGTTTTAATGATAAGTATGCAGAGGATATGGATGAAAAAAAGATTTTATCGCTAAAAAATGATCTAAGTGAAGTTGGCAAATGTTTAGAAATCAGATTTAGAAATGAAGATCGTCTAATTATCAGTTTACGTCTCGTTCACTCGATAATGTCCTCAAACTAATGATGAAAACGCGCCCATTCCTAATTTTTTGAGAAAGATGGCTTCTAGCTGATTATGTAAAATTTAAAGCAAAAAGCTCGCTGACACGTCTAATGCCAATAACCTCTATCCCTGCTAAAGTTTGGCGTGGGAGGTTATCATACGGAACTATCGCTCGAATAAAGCCTTGTTTTTGAGCTTCGATAATACGCTCTTGTCCATGAGCTATGGGGCGAACCTCTCCTGTAAGACCAATTTCGCCAAAAGCAACTGTACCTCTATCAATAGCTTGATTTTTAAAAGAAGAGATCAAGGCTAAAACCAAAGGTAAATCAGCTGAAGTATCTTCAACTTTGACACCACCCACTACATTTATAAAAACATCTTGATCGGCTAAATTAAATTCAGCATGTCGATGCAAAACTGACAATAACATCGCCAAGCGTCCAGAATCGGTACCTAATGACAAACGTCGCGGATTACCATATAAAGATATATCAACTAATGCCTGTAATTCCACCAATAAAGGACGAGTTCCTTCCCAGACTACCATAGCTAAAGATCCTGGCGCTACTTGCTCTTGACGATTTAAGAATATAGCTGAAGGATTTTTTACTTCAGCTAAACCTGTATCAGTCATCGCAAAGACTCCAAGCTCATTAACAGCGCCGAAACGATTTTTTTGACAGCGTAATGTTCTAAAACGCATATCATTACCAGTTTCAAGCATTACTGAACAATCAATACAATGCTCGAGAATTTTTGGACCAGCAAGAGAACCATCTTTAGTTACATGTCCAACCATAAAGACAGCGATTCCCGTCCGTTTGGCAAATTGCGTTAAAGCCGCAGCACCTTCTCGCACCTGACTTACAGATCCAGGCGCAGATTCAATACCTGTAACATGCATAACCTGAATTGAATCAACCACCAACACATGTGGTTGCTCCTGCATAGCTAAAGAACAGATATTATCAATAGAAGTTTCAGCGGCAACTCTCACCTTTTGTGTAGGCAAACGCAAACGAGCTGCTCTTAAAGCTACCTGTTGAAGCGATTCCTCACCTGTAATATATAAAACTTTAACTTTATCAGAAAGACGGCATACAGTTTGCAATAATAAAGTAGATTTACCTGCACCAGGAGAACCACCAATTAAAACGACCGAACCTTTTACGATACCGCCGCCTAAAACGCGATCAAACTCCTGATAACCACTTGATATTCTCGGGGCATTTTGTACATCAACTGCGCTTAAAGCTTGAATACCTGAGCCACTTGCTCCAGCAAAACCGCTTAAAGCACGATTAACAGCCAATGCTCCTGCATTTGGAGCTTGATTATCAAAGGTTTCATTGATAGTGCCAGCTTCGCCACATTCTGAGCAAATACCTTGCCAACGCGAATACTTAGCACCACAATTAGAGCAAATATAAATACTTTTTACTTTAGGCATAAATAGTCTTAGCAGCAATTTTTAATAATAAAACTACTGCATTTAAATCACTTTTATTTAACGCATATTGAGCCTGAGCTTTGACCTTAGGTTTAGCATGATAAGCAATGCCCAAAGAAGCCTCAGAAAGCATCTTTAAATCATTAGCACCATCGCCTAAGACAATTACCTGAGATTTATCAATATTATATTGAGACATCAAAGATAAAACACCTAAACGCTTAGCCTCAGCATCTACAATATCTCTATCAACCTTTCCTGTAAACTTGCCCTCAACGATTTCTAAAGAATTGGCACATACCATTTCAAGCTTATATTTTTGTTCTAAAACTTCAATAAGCTGGACAAAACCACCAGAGCAAATACCACGAGCCCACTTATTTGCAGCAGTAACTGCCATCAAATTATCAAGGCCAGAAGTTTCAACCATGATCTCTTTAACTTTAGAAATAACTTCGGCACTGCCATCTTTTAACATGCTTACTCTTTCTTTTAAAGAGGTAGCAAAATCTAAACCGCCATGCATAGCTTTTGAGGTTATAGCTGCAACTTTATCAAAAACTCCTAAAGATCTAGCTATCTCATCAATACCTTCAATTTGCACTGAGGTCATATCCATATCTAAAACCACAATGCCAGGTTTATTTAAATTAGGGATAGCTTTTAAGGCAAAAATATCAAAATCATATTTTTCCTCTAAATTTATCTCCCGTAAGTTTTCTAAAGCTTGATCTTCACAACTATATAAAGCGCAATAATGACCGTAATCTTGAAGCTTGCCGAAAAGATTAAAATTCACAGAGCACTCACAAGCTAAAGCTTCCACGCTCTTATCTAAAATATTCTGCTTTCCCACCAAAAAGACGTAAATCATGTTTTTTTCCTAAAAATAAAGTGCAGAGATTGTTATAGAGCAATGCTTCTGTATCAAAAGAACTAAGCTTTAAAAGTGATGATAATAAAGCATATTGCTTATCTATAAGCTCAAAATCATAGGGCATACTGTTTTTATAATCAGCATCAGATTCCAAAAGTATACGGTCTTGCGGTATAAATTTCAAAAGCTCAGGAATTTTGGATCTTTGTTGAATAAAATTACGACCAAAACTTAAATAAAAGCCCTGATCTAAATAAGCACGAGCAATCTCTTTTGAAGAAGTAAAGCCATGAATAAGTCCTGAAAGCTTACCTGCATATGATTTCAAAATCTTTAGCATCTGATCATGTTGTTTGTAGACATGCAGACTTACAGGCAAATTTAATCTTGAGGCTAGATCTAATTGCTGTTTTAAAATTGGAATTTGTATAGAGTTATCAATATTCGCATCTAAGCCACATTCGCCAATACCAACGCAGGTAGACGCATTTAAAAGGTTTAGAAAAAGATCTTCAGAAAAAAGATCTGCTTTAGCATACCAAGGATGGATGCCAACCAAAAAAGGAAAGGGAATTTTTGTAGCAAGATCTTTATTTATAGATGCATCTGCAAGATCGCAACTTACTCCTATAGGTAAGCATTTCTCTTGCAGAAGCTTTAATAAAAGTTGTTCCCGATCTGGGAACAAACTTAAATGAATATGCGCATCACAGCGCATCTTAATGCTCACGAGTTGAGTTAAAGGTAACCTTAGGATAACGCTCCATAGTTAAAGAGAGATTAACCCCTGAGGAAGCCAGATAAGTTAAATTATCGCCACCATCTAAAGCAAGTCCCTGAGGAACACGATCACGCATCTCTTCTAAAGCTTTAGGATCCGTTGCACTCAACCAACGTGCTGTAGTAACACTTATATTTTCATAAATAGCATCAACATTGTATTCATGTTTTAAGCGCGATACCACCACATCAAACTGCAGCACACCCACAGCACCTACAATAAGATCATTATTGATAATCGGTCTGAAAAGCTGTACTGCACCCTCTTCTGATAACTGCATTAAGCCTTTTTGTAACTGCTTTTGCTTAAGCGGATCACGTAAACGAATACGACGGAATAATTCTGGAGCGAAATTAGGAATACCTGTAAAACGAATTTTTTCGCCTTCAGTAAAAGTATCGCCGATACGCATAGTTCCATGATTATGTAAACCAATAATATCGCCGGCAACAGCTAATTGAGCTTGTTCACGTTCGCCTGCCATAAAGGTTACCGCATCAGAAATCAGCATTTCACGGCCTAAACGGACATTGAAAAGCTTCATACCCTTCTTATAAGAGCCAGAAACTATACGCATAAACGCAATACGATCATGATGCTTAGGATCCATATTAGCCTGAATTTTAAAAATAAATCCAGTAAGCTTATCCTCATTTGCCTCGACATTGCGCACATCGCTTTCGCGACTTAAAGGAGATGGAGCCCAGCTGGTGAGACCATCTAACATACAGTCAACACCAAAATTACCTAAAGCAGTACCAAAAAATACAGGTGTTTGTTTACCTTGTAAAAACTCTTCTTCAGAGAAAGGATTTGAACCGCCTTGGACTAACTCTATCTCATCGCGAATTTGAGCACTTAAATCCTCACCTAAGACCTCATCTAACTTAGGGTTATCAAGACCTTTGATGATATTTTTATTTTGAATATGGAAACCTTCACCTGAATGGTAGAGGATAACCTCATCTCTTAATAAATGATAAACACCCTTAAAAGATTTACCTGAACCAATTGGCCAAGTTATAGGCGCACAAGAAATTTTAAGTTCATGCTCTACTTCATCTAAAAGCTCTAAAGGATCTCGTGTTTCACGGTCAAGCTTATTCATGAAAGTTAAAATTGGGGTATTGCGAAGACGAGTAACTTCCATCAACTTACGTGTACGTTCCTCAACACCCTTAGCCGCATCAATAACCATTAAACAAGAATCAACTGCGGTTAGAACACGGTAAGTATCCTCAGAGAAGTCCTCATGTCCTGGGGTATCAAGCAAGTTAACCATACAATCATTATATGGAAACTGCATAACTGAGGTTGATACAGAAATACCACGCTCTTTTTCCATATCCATCCAGTCAGATTTAGCAAAGGCACCGGTAGAACCACGACCTTTAACCTCACCGGCTCTCTGAATTACAGACCCGAATAATAAAACTTTTTCGGTGATAGTTGTTTTACCGGCATCCGGGTGAGAAATGATAGCAAAGGTACGTCTTTTAGCTATCTCGTTTAAAATTTTTTGATCTGCCATTATATTCTCTGAGAAAACTTGATCTGGCTATAGCTATGCATAACTTTTTAAATTGCTA
>URKL01000062.1 GCA_900548485.1 uncultured Succinatimonas sp. | reverse complement strand
GGCACGCCGCGAAATCGTAGAGGCTTATATCAAGCGTCTGAACGATCTCGAACACATCAAAATTTATAGAATTTGCTCCACCTATATCGATGCGATTTGTTGAGCTTGTCAGCTTTATATGATTAGCATCCTGATTAGTTAGAGGGTTTTGTTTATAATCGGTGATTTCCTCAAGATCTCTGATGATAATTTGGCTGCCATTGATTTCGATATTTTTAACAAAGCTTTTGCCTGCAAGAATAACTCTGCCCATACCTTTATTTGTGATAGTTAAATTACCCGTGCGCTTATAATCCTCAATTTCTTGATCAAGAATTTTTGCAGTAGAGAGGGTGAGATTATTCACATGAAAAGAGCCACCTTTTTCAAGTGTAATACCGTTAGGATTTACGATAATGATATTGCCAGCGGCACTAAGAGTACCGGCTATTTTACTGATATTAGGTCCTTTAACTATATTTAAATAATTATTTGAATCAAATACAACTTTGTTACCTGCATCAATAGAAAAATCCTTCCAACTTAAGATATTGTTTTTATTGTTAGAAACAATGGTCATAGAATTATTATCTGCGTTTATATGTATAGAAGCATCGCCATGTATATTGTTAAAACCTGATGGCAAAGTAGCAGCATAAACCTGATGGATACAGATAAAGGTAGCTAGAGCTAAGAGATTAAGTTTATGCATAATTAAATCCTGTACGTAAGAAAATTTTAAAATCATCGACATTCTCATAGGGTTTATGTCCTAATGGAATATCAAAACTTGAGTTGATAAAAAAGCCTCCTTTTTGATAATCAAGGCGTAAACCTGCACCAAATAGTTTTTCGCTACTATCTGTTCCTTTGGCATAAGCACTGTCAAAATGGGGGGATATCTTTAAATTAAGTTGTTTAAAGGGGCTAATTTCTAAAGCGGTGGAATTAAAAATACCGCTATCAGCGGAGATTACATTGCTATCATAAGCTGAAAGTTTATCAGCACCGACCGGGACAAAGCGCTCTGAGCTTTCGAGATCATGACTGCCAATTTGCAAAGAAAGATCATCTCTGATAGTTACATAAGGACTGCATTTGTAATTAAATGAACCGTCAAAAGAGGTGATAGCAAAGCTACTATCTTCATATAGATCCCAATCGTCATCATTGTAAAGACGCCCTGATGTCAATGTAAGCTTGCTCTCAAGACTAATTTTATTTTTTATATAGATACTCTCACAGCCTATAAATCCTGCTAGGGAGTGCTTTTTAAATTCCACATCGAAGTTTGCAAATTCGTCAGAAAGGTTTTTATAGCGCCCTCCTGCTTGAAGATTTAGTTTGAGATTAGAGGTACGAATTAAAGGTTCTTTTAAATAAAGTTCGTAATTTAAAGACGTTCCTTGAGCTCCTAAGAATTTGTACTCATCAGAAAGTTCATAGTCTGAGAGACAAAGAGATGAGCCTAAAATTGTAGGATGAGAACTTATAGGAATTTCATAGCTTAAATTGAAATTATTTTGTTTCTCTTGTGACCGAGCATAAAAGATAGATAGGGTATCAGCGCTGTTTGTGAAATTATTAATTTGCATCTGCGCGCCTCCACGAACTTGTCCGGAACTTTTTGTACCGTAATTATCAGCGAATACAATAAAGTTAAATTTTTTTACTGGATCTAAGGTTAGGTTGAGATCGACGCTTTTAGGTTGAGGACTTTGTGCATAAGTTCCTTTTAGAGAAAATTGTCCTAAATCATTGAGCTTATAGAGTTTAGAGGTCAACTCCTCCTCTGAAAAATACTGTCCTTGATATGATTTTAAATCATTAAATAAAACAGACATGGCGTAGGAGTTTAGTGGAACAAGGTTATTTAAGTTGAGATCTGCAAGTTTAGGATGAGCAATTTCAATAATTAAATTACCTTTATCGGTACTTTGTTCTGGGTAGAAGGCCTGTGATGAGGTATAACCTAAGTTATGATAGTAATGATTTACTTCAGACAGAATTTTTTGCAGAAGCTTAATATCAATTTCTTTGCCTAGATAGGGAGCAATAATAGCATTGATGGCATTTTTATTTTGATAAGCTTTTGAGTTAACACTGACTGAATTTAAGATTGGAGCTGCAAAGGTAGATGCAGACAATATACTTAGAGAGACAGCTATAGATAGAAGTTTAATTTTCATAATGACTCCTTTTTTATAGAGCCTATTATGAAAATTGTTGGAAATTAAATAAGAAATAAAAGCGCATTATATGCGCTTTTAGGAAATTTATTTTTAATAACCTTTTGTTTTATAATTAAAAATTTTTTATAGCTTTGAAGAATTCTTTGACTAAGATTAGAAAAACCATAGAGATTAAAAATAATCTAAAAATATTATAAACAACTAAAGCTGTACTCAGACTTGGTGCTGTGCCTATAAATAGAAGTTCTATAAATAAAGCCCAGGGTAATAAACTTAAGCTTAAGACGAAGGTAAAGGTGATTAAACGTTTTTGTTTGTGACAGTTATAGCCATAATAAGCTAAATAAATTGAGGAGATTATAAGAACTATAATTCTTAAAAAGCCCTCAGGAAGGCTTGCATATGATTGAGAAGCTTGTGCCCACCAAGCTACTAAGAGGGAGATTGAATATAAAAGTGGACGATAACCATCCATAATAAATCCTTTTGAGCTTAATAAGTTAGATTTTGTATTTAAGAATAACTTAAATCTAAATATAGATTTATAGGCTCATTATATCTAAACAATTTTATAAAAAAAAACATCTCTCTTTCGTTGAGAAAAAGATAAAAACAGTAAGTAAGGCTCTCTCGAATAGTAAAAATTTTTTTGATGTTACAAATCATTCAAAGACTGTGTCTTAGTAAAAGCGCAAATAGACATTAGAAAGTACTTCTTATAGTCATCAAAAAATTTGGTTGAAATATATGATCTGATTATTTCAAAGCAATATTTATTTTGGGGGAATTTTTGGGGGACATGCTAGAAACATCTTTTTTAATTTCAAACCGTAGTTCGCGACTGCTATCAAGGCGCACGCTTACCCCGTTGTTATTAAGCTGTACCTGACTAAAAGTGTGGGTTTTGCTTGGCGAAAAATAAAAAGATCCTGAGAAATTTAAGCCTACGTTTCTTGCTGGATTTTCAAACAGCCCCATAATATTCGGTAATTTTACGAAATAAAGACAAAATTAAAATTTAATTAGATATTGAATATTATGTTGTACTTTACATTGTAGTTACAATGTAAAGCTAAAAGGTGTTTTTATGCAAACAATCTATTTAAAGAACTTGGTCTTGATATGTCAACGGCTGTTAATATATTCCTGAGACAATGCTTAATTCATGAGGGTTTGCCTTTTCAAGTTAATCAAAAAAAGAAATTAAAAAAATTATTAAAATCGATGGATGAAGCAGAAAATTTATTAAAAGATCCTAAAGCCAAAGCATATGATACCGTAGAAGATTTGGTAAAAGATTTAGAAAAAAATGCTTAAAATTTTAGCCTCAAAATCATTTAAAAAGAGCCATACACGTTTAAAAAAACGAGGTTATGATTTAAGTTTGTTAACTGATACAATTTAAATTCTTGCAAAAGGGACAAATCTTCCTACAAAGTATAAAGATCATTATTTGCAAGGAAACTATAAAGGATATAGGGAGTGCCACATACAACCAGATTAGTTATTAATTTATAAAACATCTGAGGATAAGTTAATTTTAGTTTTAGCCGACACTGGCACTCACTCTGATTTGTTTTGACCGAATATTATTGGTGGTGTTTTTAATACTGACAATTCAATTTTTTTGACATCTCATCCGGATTTCATTACGGCTTACGGCGCACTATTGCTAGATACAACTTCCATGAAAACAACTATGCAATCAGAGGTAGAAGATCTGGGCTACAGTAAAATGCTTTTAAATGATTCGCTTTCTAATGCAATTTATCAAATTTTGGGCACACAAAACCTTGTACTTCAGTGCGAGGATGTAGTGGGAGAATTAGAAAAATTTCATTTTTCTAATCTATTGTGTTCTGCTGTTCTATTATATTGCTTAATAATTGAAATAGGCTCGGTACAGTCAGCATCTCCGTTTCTCCTGTTTCTTTAAAAAGTTCCCCCAAATAAAAAAATAGTTCCCCCAAGTTCCCCTAATGGGTAATAAGGATTATAAAGGATGGAAGGGGTTAGCTCAGGATTGAACAGCTATTTTATGATTAAACTAATAATTTTTTTAAGGTGGAATGGTTTTGAATAGGTTGAAACAGGCGTGTGGTGCGACTGCCGGAATCGAATAAAAACAATTTATTTATATTTTTCAAAAAGATATTTTATTCAGGGGAACTTTTGGGGGAACTTGTTTTTTACATACGCATATGTTTTTTTATCTCTCTTCATCTGGCAAATGTTGCCTTTTAATTTCGCTCTCATAAGAACGTTTGCAGTGCTCTTTTTTCCAGGTAAAAATGAAAAACAAGGCATCTACAATTATTCTAAATACATCAACACTTTTATGTTTTCGATTACGCCACAAACAAGCACTAAGTGTTTCATCAGCCCACACAGTATAATTCTTATTGAAGATGCTAACAATCGTTCCTACAAGGCAGTTCATAGTTTGATCAAACGAGATAATTAACTGTTTAAGATTGTGTAACCTATTGCTCATTTTTAACCTCTCTAAAAATTAAAACGGTGCCTCAAAGCACCGCAGGGGATAAAGCTAATTAAATGACATCATCGTGAACTTTACTTCTATCTTATTAAGATCTTCTTTTGTTTTTGCATTATTAACTTGCTCTTGTAGAGACCATTTTTGAGCGTATAAAGCTTCACCATTTTTCACGCACTCAACTAACATGGTTGCTAGTTGCTCTTTTGTTAATTGTACGTAGCTATTGTCATAAGTCTTAAACGTTACTACGTCTGTATAATTTTCTATTAAAGCACTGATGTTTTTCTGACTTCTTGCATCTGCATTAATTTGTAATGAATTTACACTTGATGTTATGTACATTTCATCACACTTGTACTGGTCATACTTGCCAGCTTCAGCCGATACCTCTTCCAGCTTTTCTTTTTTAAGTTCATCAAAGGTCTTTTCTGGGATAGCTTCAACAGTCCAACTTAAATCCTCGCCTCTTTTAACTCTGAAATGCTCTGCATCTTTTTCACAAAAATCTTGCATGAGCTTCTTTAATTCAAAAGCTCTGTGAGAATTGTCTTCATGATCGACAATTAAATTTAAACAATCTTTAGCAGATTGTGGCTTTTCTTCTGCGATCCAACCGTCTTCATTGTCATTAATCTTATAAAAATAGCCTTCTTTAAGTTCTGGAGCTTTTTTTATACACATGGGAGGCATTAAAGCAGCGCCATTAAATACTTGAGTTGTTACATCACCATCGTAATAACCATATTCATCATATTTATATGTTGTAATTAATCCATTTTCCATAAAGGTCTCCTAAAAATGACAGAAAAAGATATTAAAAAATTAAAAGCTAAATCAAAAAGATATAGCGTAAATTTTGGTGAAGGGCTCTATTTGAGAGTTTCGCCAACCGGCGTTAAGTCGTGGGTTTTACGCTATTATCAAGCTCAAAAAGTAAGGGATATTACGTTAGGCAGATGGCCAGATTTATCCTTAGCCCAAGCCCAACAGCAAGCGCATTTTAAGCGAGAAGAGCTTAAAATTAAGCCCTCGGCGGGTCTAACTTTCCTTGACGGCTATCGACTGTGGCAAAGAAAGAAAAAAGGACACATCGCTAGCTATCATGATGAGTGTCAACGCATAGAACGTCACCTGCTCCCTTTCCTCAAAAAATTACAACTCGAAGACATAACAGCTCCCGTTGTTTTAAACGTCTTGCTAAAAATTGAAGACAAGCTCCCCACACTTAAGCGCTGCCTAATGCGAGTTAATGAAATTTTAGAGCTTTGCGTCTGCGCAGGTCTTCTCAATTCAAATCCTTGTCGGAAGCTGTCGAGGATTTTTGCTACACATCAAGCTGTTAACCGTCCTTTTGTTCCAGCAAACGAACTACATAAGCTCTTTTTAGAACTTAAAGACAAAGAAGAATGGTTCAAGTGCTATGTTCTTTTTGCTGTTTACTCAATGCTTAGACCAATTGAATGCAGCAGCATTCGGTGGTCTTGGATTCAAAGTGATACGCTTGTCTTGCCTGTTGAAATCATGAAAAAGCGCAGAATGCATAGAGTTCCTTTGTGTCATGAAATCATCATGCTTCTACAATATGTTAAGACTTTGCGTAAAGGCAGACTTAATAAATTTGTCTGGGCTTTTGGTCGTGATAGACAAGCTATAAATAAGCAGCATTTGACCAAGTGGCTAAGCACAACTTCGTTAAAAGGTAAGCTTTGCCATCACGGCTTACGCGCTACAGCGCGAACTTGGATGCGTGATAACAATGTTATTTATGAAGTAGCTGAAGATGCTTTAGCTCATCTCTCAGGAACAACAACCGAACGCGCTTATCTCAGAGGTGACTATTTAGAGCAACGCAGAGCAGTCATGCAAGCCTGGTGGAATTTTATATATAAACAATATTGTGCTGTTTGTGCTCCTTTAGAGGGTATAAACAGCTTAGATATGCGCTAAAACAGTAAAAGACATCTTGTGCTTAGCACTTTAAAAATAAGCGCCAAAATATGTAAAATTTGGAGCTTAATAAAAATAAGCTCCAAAAACTCAAAATTTTGGCGCTTAATTTTTTTAATTTCCAAATATCACTGGATGGTTTGAACTAGGACAAAATGCAGCTACTCCAAGAGTAAATGGTGTTTTCAGCTTGGGGAGTACCTTAGGCGGCCGCGCTATGGGAACTCAAATAGACAGCAGACAAATAAAAATAGACGCTAGTCTTGCCAGTTCTATTTACAGTGATATAACCACAACGGTTCAAACAGCGTCAAATCAAAATTTGATTATTATTAAATTTTGATTGGCCGGAGCTTGTACTGTGGTCGCATCGTCAGTGTATATAGGGCTAGAAAGTGAAGCTTTATATATCATCTTTCGTATACCTGCGCTCACATTTCCTCCTGTAGTCGAGTTCGTATACCCTGCTTCAGCAAAAGCGCCCGAAAATCGCGCAGGTTGAGTTGAAGTTTCAGGATAAAAGCCTGAGGCTGTGCCGATAATATTTGGTAACCCAGCTGGTAGATATACACCCACTTGGGAAACATCCGTAGTACCTTGTACGTGACGGCCATTATAATTAGGAACATTAAAGGTAGTTTCTCCATCGCCAGCGCCCCATTTTGTTCCAATTTTTGAAAAGAGATTCGCAAATTGCGTGCGACTTACTTCAGCCCAATTACATAACAGCCATCCTTCAGGTATCACGGTACCAGAATAGGGAATCGTTGCTCCGACTGGCATGGCAGAAAAATTTTGTGCAATGTTTAATGCTAGAGTCGCTAAATCATAAGCTTGTTTAACTGCTTTAGGTGTTGCTGCTAAAGTTTCTGAAAGACTATCAATCGCGTTCGATAGTTGTACAATACCTGCTTTACTTAAAGATGCGCTAAGCCTAATTGCTTCTGCTAGTTGATTGACTTTTGCTATGTCAGGAGAGATTCCTGCTGCTTTAATTGCGTTTACGATTTCTTGTGTCACAGCATCGAACCAAGCAGCACCAGGAAGGGTTGCTGGAACACCTAATGACGGATTTCCGTCAGTGGCATGACCTTGGGAAATCAATGCTTTATAATCTGGTGCGGACTCAACTGCGTCAGCTTCAAAAAAATTATTCATTATTCATTATCTCCATATTGAAAAATCACATCGGTATGACAGGGGGCTAGAGATTTGACTAGACACTCAAACAGCGTATCGCCCCATTTTGATAATCTCTCGCTTACACGACTTGTTGTTAAAAACTTGCGTTCATTGACTTTATTGACAGTTATGGCCATAAACCAATTTGACCATTTAGGACTATAAACGCGCTCGTTAACTCTTGAATTAACTTTAAAAATTTTAAAATTATTAATGCTTACATCTGAATATCCTAAGGTTTTACCGATTAGAGCAACAAGCTCAGAAAATGTATATCCTTGCGTAACATATTTAGTCACAAGAACATTTCTATAATCTTCAAGTGTTGCTTCTGAAAAAGCTTTAAGACACTCATCAGGAATGCCCCATTCTTTGAACCATTGTGTTAAAGTAACTGATGCAGTTCTTGGATTGGATTCTTTTATAAGAGCTTCAATATCTTCATCTATACGCGCAAATTCACGTGATGCGAGTTCTAACATTTTGATAAAGAAGCAATTATCATCGAGCTCCCATGCGGGTCCTGGTGGCAGCAGAAGCTTTAGCGCTTGAAGATATTCGCTAGAGCTATGATTTAGTCCTGCCATGTGACATCTCCGACTTTGGGTAAATAGCTACTATCTTGTGCTTGAATATCTGTGTTAGGACTGATAATCACATGGTCATCTTCTGAAGCAATATCTGATAGTGCTTTAGATATATGAGATAAGTAAATTTTTCCGCCAGGCAAGCTTTCATCACTAAACACTTTTTTAATTGCTTGTTCAGCTAGATTGCGATTTGCAAGCGTGTCAGGAGTTATTTTGAGGGTAAAATCAAAAAGTTGCGGAATAGAGCGAGCAGGCTATCCAGTTCATGAAGGACGCTGCTACTAAGTCCTACCTGAAGAAGGGCCAGGACATCGTTGATATGAACCACAAGGCTATTGACATCGGCGCTACTGCATTCAAGAAGATCGACGTACCGGCTGACTGGGCTGACGCACAGGACGAGGCTGATACCCGCGATCTGCAGGGCCGTCCGGAAGTTGTCAAGATGGTCAAGGACGTTATGGAGCCGATCGGCCGCATGGACGGCGACTCCCTGCCGGTATCCGCATTCGCAGGCGAGCATGTTGACGGCTCCTTCGAGCACGGCGCAGCTGCTTACGAGAAGCGCGGCGTAGCAGTTACCGTTCCGCAGTGGAACGAGGCTACCTGTGTTCAGTGTAACCAGTGTGCTTACGTTTGCCCGCACGCTACCATCCGTCCGTTCGCTCTGACTGAGGAAGAGGCTGCTGCAGCACCGGCTTCCACCAAGCTGGTTGACATCAAGGCCGGCAAGGGCAGTCTTTGCCGGCAACCATGATGTCGCAGGTGGATGTTC
>URKL01000061.1 GCA_900548485.1 uncultured Succinatimonas sp. | reverse complement strand
GTAACAGGGAATTCCTCGGAATTTCCTGTTACATAAAAATCCCCGGCTATACCCGCCGGGGACCCTGATCGAAAAATCCTTTATTTATGCTCTTTCCCGAAAAATTCAGAAAATTTACCGATTCACCTTTCTCTCCGCCGCCATCGCCAGATGCTTCGCCAGTACAGCCGTCGTCACAGCTCCGACGCCGCCCGGGACCGGGGTCGCCGCGGAGGCTTTTTCTTCCAGACCTTCCCAGAGGACGTCGCCGCAGAGCTTTCCGTTCTCATCCACGTTGATTCCAACGTCGATCAGCACAGCTCCTTCCTTTAAGAAGGACGCGTCTAACATCTTCGCCTTACCTGCCGCCGCGACGAGAATGTCCGCTTCCCGGCAGACTGCCTTTAAGTCCTTCGTCTTTGTATGGCACACAGTCACCGTCGCGTTTTCCTTCAACATCAACATGGACAGCGGACGTCCAACCACCATGCTGCGGCCCACTATGGTCACGTTCTTTCCCGTCATATCTATCTCATTGGCCTTCAATACCTCTATGACCGCCTCGGCGGTACAGGGCGCAAAACCGGTTTTGTCCCCCGCAAATACCCTGGCAATATTGGCCGCTCTAAAAATATAATTTCATCTGCATCTAAATTTAAAAGTTTGTAAAGGTCGTTTGAGATCTCGTCAAATTTTGGCTTTAAGTCTAAAGCTTTTTTAGTAAGAACAACTCTTACTTGTCGACCATCTTCCGGATCATCTTGCATAACTGCATAACCTTTATCACAAAGCTTTCCTACAAGAATTGTAACTGTAGGTTTACTACGGTGAATAGATGTGGCGATTTGGCTCATAGTTAGACCCTGTGGGTTTAAATAGAGCTTCATTAAAATATCGCCATGGCTACTAACTAAGCCTTCAGCCCCTAAAGCTTTTAGCTTTTTAGTAATGGTTTTATTGCCAAGTTCATGTAAACGAGAGCAGTAATAAAAAACTTTTGTTGTATTCATGATTTTTATTTTAGTTAGATATCTAATTAAAGTCAATAATGTTTGACAAAAAATATCTTAATAATAAACTTTTAATTTTTCTATTCTCAATAATATAAAAATCAAAGTATTTTGAGGGAAAGTGTGAAAGTTTTATTTTTAATGCATTTTTCTGTTTTTTTGGCAGGTTTTACAGGTTTACTTGGCAGAGCGATTTCTGTTGACTCTTATAGCATTGTTTTTTGGCGAATGGTTTTCGCTGTAGCTTGTTATGCTTTATTTGTCATTTTTTTTCATCCCTTAAAACATCTTTCTCGAGCTTTTATTGTAAAGTCTATGCTTGTAGGTGCCACTTTAATGGTACATTTGGTGTTCTTCTATTGGTCAATAAAACTAAGTAATGTCTCAATAGGCGTAATTACTCTCTCTTGTATGGGCTTTTTTACAGCTATTTTGGAGCCTTTGCTATTTAAATATAAGCTTTCATATTTAGAGCTTTTCTTTAGCATCATAAGCATAGTAGGAATTATGTTTATATTTGGTTTTGACAGTCGTTATCGTTTAGGTATTGGTGTAGGTTTATTTGCTGCCGTAATTTCGGCTATCTTTTGTGTTGGAACCAAAGTTATTGCTGCAGCTCCTGATTATCTGACTGTATTGTTTTGGCAATTAAGTGGAGGATTGCTAGCTTTGCTATTATTTCTTCCTTTTTATCTTTATTTATTTGGTACACAAGATTTTCTACCAAGCCCAATGGATTGGGGATATTTAATATTTTTAGGTTCAGTTTGTACTTCGTTTTTATATTTATTGCAATTATATGTAGTCACTAAGCTTTCAGCTTTTACTCTAGCGCTTACTACCAATTTAGAACCTATTTATAGCATTATTATGGCTATGATCATTTTTAATGAGGCTCAAGAGCTTAATTTTTCTTTTTATCTAGGTTTAATTTTTATTGCTACATCTGTAATTTTACAGACTAATAGAAGTTACAAATTAGAGTTAAAAAACAAATAAGATTTTACAGAACTTTAAATTGCTTACTTAAGGCTTTAGAAATGTTAAAAATTTTTTTGCTAATGCATTTATCTGTTTTTATAGCCGGATTTACCGGAGTCTTTGGGCGATTAATAGAGATTGATTCTTATAGCTTAGTTTTATGGCGTATGGTGATTGCTTTTAGTACCTTCGCTATATTTATGTATTATTGTCACCTTTTGCAAAATCAAAGCAATATCTTAAAAATAAAAGCTATGGGTATAGGAGCGTTGCTAATGACTCATTTGGTGACTTTTTATTTAGCTATCAAACTTAGCAATGTTTCTATTGGCGTTACAACTTTATCGACTATGGGCTTTTTTGCGGCTGTTTGTGAACCGATAATTTTTAGAAAAAAATATTCTATAGTAGAACTTTTATTAAGTGTAATTAGTATAGTTGGTATTTTGTTTATTTTCGGTTTCGATAGTCGTTATCGTTTGGGTATTGCTATTGGTTTAATCTCAGCTTTTTTGGCAACTAGCTTTTTTATTTGTAATAAGAAAATTTCTGCTCAATCTAATGATTACCTGACTACATTATTTTGGCAACTTGCAGGAGGTTTAATTTTTTTAGTAGTTTTATTACCTTTTTATCTATTTTTATATGGAACTAAAGATTTTATACCTAGTACGCTTGATTGGCTGTATTTATTGATTTTAGGTACCATTTGCACTTCTGTGATGTATTTAATTCAGCTTTATGTGGTAAAAAGAGTATCTGCCTTTTCGATGGCTTTAACAGGAAATTTGGAACCTATTTACAGCATTGTTTTAGCAATGATTATTTTTAATGAAAATCAGGAATTAAATTTTGTTTTTTATGTAGGTATTTTATTTATTGCAGTTTCTGTTTTATTACAAACATTACGTAATTATCGCTATGCACTAAAGGAAAGGATTTAGACTTATTCTAAACAAAAGGCCTGAATTTCTTCAGGCCTTTACGCAAGCAAAATTGATTTTATAAAGAATGTACAGACATAGTATTGGTGGTACCAGACGGAACTAGGGCACCGTTTACCATAACAATCTTCTGACCTTCATGAGCTAAGTTGAGCTTTAAGGCTAATTCTTTACCTAAGTGGAAGAACTCATCAGTAGAGCTGATTCTGTCAACAATCTTAGGAATTACACCGCGAACTAAGCATAACTGTCTTGCAGTACGAGCATTAGGAGTTAAAGCTAAAATATTAGCGGTAGGGAAGTATTTACGAATAGCGCGAGCAGATCCACCGTGCTCGGTAGCAACTACGATTACCGGAGCGTGTAAGGTTTCAGTAGCCTCAACAGCAGCTAAACAAACAGCATCGGTAACAGATAAGCGGTCATTAACATTACGCTCAATACGGGCAGGAACTTCGCGATCGGTGCGAACACAGATATTGCTCATAGTTAAGACAGCTTCACGTGGGTATTTACCCTTAGCAGACTCACCTGAGAGCATTACTGCATCGGTGCCATCTAAAACAGCATTGGCAACGTCACCAGCCTCAGCACGAGTTGGACGTGGATTTTTGATCATAGAATCAAGCATCTGAGTTGCAGTGATTACAATCTTACCGACTTCATTACAACGCTTGATGATGTGTTTCTGAGCAAAAATAACTTCTTGAGCAGGGATTTCAACACCCATATCGCCACGAGCAACCATGATACCGTCAGCTGTAGCTAAAATATCTTCGAAGTTATCTAAGCCTTCTTGGTTTTCGATCTTGCAGATGATCTTGATCTCTTCGCCACCATTAGCGTCTAAGAACTCGCGAATATCTAAAACATCGCGACGGCTACGGGTAAAGGATGCTGCAATAAAATCAACATTTTTCTCAATACCAAAAAGCAGATCACTCTTGTCTTTTTCAGACATAAAGGGCATTGAAATATGGCTATTAGGAAGGTTGATACCTTTATGCTCACCTAAGACACCATTGTTTAAAACTTCACAAACAATTTTCTGATCTTTAACCTCAGTGACTCTCATACCAATAAGACCGTCGTCTAAAAGTACCATATCACCTTTGTGAAGGTCGTTGACTAAACCAGGATAGGTTACAGCAACACGAGTACTGTCACCGATGATGGAGCTGTCAATACATAAGGTAAAGACATCACCAGTTTTAAGACTTACATCCTCGCCATTTTGAAGTTTGCAAGTACGAATTTCAGGGCCCTTAGTATCAAGCAATACTGCAAAGACTTTACCTGTCTTTTGCATGATATCGTTTATGATATCGATACGGCCACCGTGTTCTTGATAATCGCCATGTGAGAAATTCAAACGCATGACGTTCATTCCAGAATCTAATAATGACTCTAATACTTCCCGCTGTTCAGATTTAGGTCCGATAGTACAGACCATTTTTGTTTTTTTCATGTACTCAGGCTCCAGTCCGGAGAGAAAGGATAACAATGTTGTATGTCAATTATATCGGGTAAATTATAACAGAAAAGGGTCTAATTTAAAGATAAATCAGGACGAGGGAGATAAAAATAGAATAGCTCAATTAATAAAAAACCGGACTTATAAAGTCCGGTTTTATTTAGTCTTATTTAACTTCTAATTAGAAGAGTTTGCAGTAGTCTAAGAACTGTAAACCTAAGCTGACAAATGAGATTACAGCAGCAGCGCCATAGGCAATATACCAAGTAGCCTTGCTGTGAATACCAAAGTCATGAGATGAATGGTGCATACGGTGTAAAGCATAGAAGCTTAACAAAAATACGATACCAAACAAGCAGATGCTTAAGAACCAGTTGCCAAATAAGCCAGAGATCTGCTCATAGTTGAGCATGCCAGAGGTTAAATCAGCACCGGTAAGACCGGCAACAATCATGACAACTAAGATGGACGGTAATACGATAGCAGCAACCATACCGCCAGCACCGAACATCAACCAGTACATCGGTTCATCAGAACGGCTAGGGAGGAATTTTTTCTCCATTTGTAACTCCTTACATAGAGGCAAAAGCGAAGATCAAAATCACCACGGTAGCGCCACCTAAGGCACCATATAAACCGATCTTGGTGACGTACTCAGGTAAGAGCTCGGTAGAGTTCTTGTTCATGAATACACGTACGGCCTTCGGCATCAAGTTAAACCAGGTAACAGCGTGGAAAATCTGAGAACCCAGAATAAGCAAATTGATGATAATGATAAGCGGATTGCCGAGGAAGCTGTTTACATACCATAAGTAAGGAGCAGCAGTTTCAGCAGTAGCTTCAGTGGTGTTAAGATCGCACATGGAGAACATGAATACGCCCAATAAGATCTCTAATACCGCAAAGAGAGCTAATACAGCAGTGCCTTCACGGAGCATATAGAAAATAAAGAACGGATTCTCCAGCCACCAAGTCATTTTTTTAACCGGGCGATTGTACGGCTTACGAAAAGATTTAGGTTCGCTCATGTTTTACTCCGGTTTAATCATCTTAAATACATAATCAGTAGCAGACATCTTCTTACCTAACTGAATTGCTGAAGATGGATCAACCTTCTTCGGGCAAACTTCAGAGCAGTAACCAACGAAGGTGCAGCTCCAGACGCCTTCTTCTGCGTTTAAGAACGGAGCACGCTGAGTCTGACCTGCATCACGGTTATCAACATTGTAACGGTATAACAAGGTCAAAGCAGCCGGACCGATGAACTTAGGATTGAGCTTGTACTGAGGGCAAGCTGCATAGCAACAACCACAGTTGATACACTGGGCAAACTGTAAGTAAGCTTCCATCTGCATCGGGGTCTGCTTAAAGTTCTTATTTAAAGGCATATTGGCGTTCTTAGCATCAGGAATGATGTAAGGCTTGATGCGCTCAATCTTCTCAATAAGATCAGAGAGGTCAACAACCAAGTCACGCTCAATCGGGAAGTTGGCCAAAGGCTCAATCTTCATATCCTTGCCTTCGTAATCACGTAAGAAGGTCTGGCAGGCTAAGTGCGGAACGCCATTAACCATCATACCGCAAGAGCCGCAAACGGCCATACGGCAAGACCAACGGAAAGAGAGGCTCGGTTCAAAGTTGTCCTTGATGTAGAACAAAGCTTCGAGAACAGAAGTCTCACGGTGATACGGAACATCAAAGGTCTGCTCCCAAGGCTCTTTGTCCTGCTCAGGACGGTAGCGGAGAACAGTGATCTTCATATTCTTAGTTTCAATACTCATTATTATTTGGCCTCCTGCTGGGCTTTGGCTTTCTTGGCAGCTTCGGCAGCTTCAGCCTCAGCACCGTAAACGCGCTTGGCAGGCTGGAAGGTGGTGATCTTAACCGAGCTCATCTCAATACGTGGCTCGTCGGAATCCTTCTGCATGAATGCTAAGGAGTGCTTTAAGAAATTGACGTCATCACGCTGCTTGTATGCACCATTAGGACCATCAAGACGCTGATGAGAACCACGAGACTCTTTACGGTTGATAGCAGAGTGAACCATACACTGGGCAACGTCTAAGGTATAGCCTAACTCGATGAGGTTCATCCATTCGGTGTTGAATACACGACCACGATCAGTTACGCCAACATTAGCTAAGCGCTGCTTCAATACCTTTAAGGTATCAATGGTCTTCTGCATGGACTCTTGTTCACGGTAAATACCGACGCCTTCTTCCATAGAAGTACCCATCTCATGACGGATCTTAGACATAGATTCAGTGCCCTTGATGTCGAATAAGGACAGAGCACGAGCCTGAGCAGCTTCTGCCTGACGCTCTAATTCCTTAGAGTCGAAGTCCTTGACATTGTGAGCACGCTCAGCCATAGCGTCACCACCAATCTTACCGAAGACGATGGTCTCAACTAAGGAGTTAGAACCTAAGCGGTTAGCACCATGTACACCAACGGAGGCACACTCACCACCAGCATACAGACCTTCCATACGGGTAGCGGTATCGCCATTAGTCTCAATACCACCCATAGTGTAGTGAACTACAGGACGTACTGGTACCGGAGCCTTAACAGGATCTACACCAGAGTAGGTCATGGCTAATTCGCAAATGAGCGGTAAACGCTCGTGGAGATACTTCTCACCTAAGTGGGTAAGATCGAGGTGAACTGCTTCACCTAAAGGATACTTAATGGTACGGCCTTTCTTAGACTCGTTCCAGAAAGCCTGGGACAGACGGTCACGTGGACCTAATTCCATGTACTTGTTCTTAGGCTGACCAACTGGGGTCTCAGGGCCTAAACCGTAATCCTGTAAATAGCGATAGTGATCCTTATTGTAAAGAACACCACCTTCACCACGGCAACCTTCGGTCATGAGCAAGCCGCAACCTAATAAACCAGTCGGGTGATATTGGACGAATTCCATATCACGGAGAGGTACACCATGACGTAAGGCTAAAGCCATACCGTCACCAGTAACAATACCACCGTTGGTGTTGAAGAGATAACAACGGCCAGCACCACCAGTAGCTAAGAATACGCACTTGGCGTTAATCTGACGGAAAACACCATTTTGGAGGTCATAGCAGACAACACCACGGCAAATGCCATCTTCCTCAAGGAGGTCGAGAACAAAGTGCTCATCAAAGCGCTGAATAGATGGGAACTGTACAGAGGTCTGATAAAGGGTGTGCAACATATGGAAGCCAGACTTATCAGCGGCGAACCAAGTACGCGGGACCTTCATACCACCGAAACGACGAACGTTAACGTCACCATTCGGCTTACGGCTCCAAGGGCAGCCCCAGTGCTCTAACTGATAGAGCTCTTCAGGAGCCTGGTGAACGAACTTCTCGACAACGTCCTGTTCGCATAACCAGTCACCACCAGCAACGGTATCTTCAAAATGTTTTTGATATGAATCGTCATCACGAACTACACCAGCAGCACCACCTTCGGCAGCTACAGTATGAGAACGCATTGGGTAGACTTTGGAAATGAGTGCAACCTTCAGTTTCGGATCAGCCTGGGCTACAGCAATAGCTGCACGTAAACCAGTTCCGCCGGCACCCACGATTGCAACATCAAATTGATATTTTTCCACGTGAATATCTCCTAAGATCCTAAAACCTCTCATCACAATTCAAGAGGTTTTAAGTCAGCAAGCAAAAAACAACGTAATTATAAATGAAAATGAGAAAAATTTTTATTTTAGCTGGCAATAAAAATCTATAACATTGAAATTATAATAAAAAATGTGTCCAGAATTCTAGAACAACGTCTAAAAGACAGTAAAACCAGATCTAGATCTCATATTATTATGAAAATTTATAATTTTTTTGAGATTATTCTCATAAGTTAAAGGACCAATGAGCGTCCAAATTTTACAGGAGTACCAACTTGAAGATCTTCAGGAAGCTCTCCTTTATTTTTTCCCCATAGGACAATCACGGTACTGCCATATTTAAAGTGGCCAATTTCGTCACCGCGTTTATAGATGTATTGATCATCTTGTGAGTAATCGATAACTTCAATACCCTTACGGCGAACTACAGTACCACCCCATACAGTATTGATACTTCCAACTAAAGCAGCTCCAACCATAACAATAGCTACTTGACCAATTTTTGTTTCAAAAATACAGACTAATCTCTCATTAACAGTGTATAGATCTGGCATATGAGAAATATTTTTTGAACCAACAGGGAAAAGCTTGCCGGGAATATGAATAGTTTTAACCAAGGTTCCATCAATTGGCATATGAATACGATGGTAATTTGCAGGGGATAAATATAAAGTTGCAAAATTTCCATCTTCAAAATAGTTGCTATCGGCTTTATTTCCACCTAATAGAGCACACAGTGAATAATCAAGACCTTTAGCTTGAATAAGTCTGCCACAACTAATAGAGCCTGCTTCACCTACAGTACCATCAACAGGGCTACAAGCTTTGCAATTGGTATTTATAGGACGGAGTTCTGGCTTTAATTTACGAATAAAGAATTCATTAAAGGTTCTATATTTAGATAGATCCTGTTCTAAGATTTCGTCAGTATTGATATCAAAAGTCTTAATAAAATTGTCAATAAGATAACGAGTAAAACGACCAAGATCACGATCTGTAAGCTTAGCTGAAAGATAAGTGAGAGTGGAGAAAGGAGTTAAATACTCAAAAGTTTTAAGTATTAAAGAGGTAAATGTCATGTATATCTCCAAAATAAAACATAGTTTCGCTTTTATGGAGTGTAGTTTAATAGCTTTATTACTTTTCTCGATCGTCCG
>URKL01000060.1 GCA_900548485.1 uncultured Succinatimonas sp. | reverse complement strand
AACAGACTTTCTCAAGCTAAATTCTTATGTACAAACTGTGGATATACAGCCAATGTATATGAAAACGCAACGGGAAATATCCTTATGGCAGGGCTTGCTAGGCTAGATTAGGAAGTGAACTTTCAAAAAAGTCAGCATTGAAAAAGCACTGAAGAGAGATAGTAATCTAAGCAGTATAAATCCCCTTGCTAAAGCAAGGGGAGGAAGTCAAAAATATTAAAAACTAGTTAGTGGCTTTAGCTGCATCCTCAGTAGCATTATTTACATCGTTTGCCTTTTCAGCAGCCTTAACGCTTACTAATTTAACATCAAAGATTAAAACAGAGTTTGGCTTGATAACATCAGCTGCGCCTGCTTCACCATAAGCTAAATTTGCCGGAATGTAGAACTCATATTGAGCACCAGGTTGCATTAACTGTAATCCCTCAACCCAGCCTGGGATCATATTATCTAACGGGAAC
Organism: uncultured Succinatimonas sp.; assembly: GCA_900548485.1. Taxonomy (GTDB): domain Bacteria; phylum Pseudomonadota; class Gammaproteobacteria; order Enterobacterales; family Succinivibrionaceae; genus Succinivibrio. The sequence goes on along the minus strand of URKL01000060.1, from coordinate 8,748 downwards.
TCTACACCATCTTTCTGCTCATCAAAGATCTTTCCATCAATAGTTGTACCTTTGTAGATAACATTGATAGTATCGCCAGCCTTAGGAGCTTCACCTTGACCTGCAGTGATAACTTTATACTGTAAACCAGAAGCAGTTACCTTTACGCCTTCTTTTTTCTTATTTTCTTCTAAGAACTTATTACCGGCATCTAAGTTATCCTGAGCTTCTTTCTTAGCCTGAGCTTCCATAGCTTCTTGTACTTTCTTGTCTAAATCTCTTAAAACAGACTCAATAGCTTTATTATCAAGAGCTGTATTTTCTGATAAAGCATCACTAAAGCCCTGTTTGATTAAGTTCTCATCAAGCTTACCTATATACTGCTCTTGAGTAGTTTGTAAGTGACGTAAATAAGCACCTACAGAAGCACCAATAGAATAAGAAGCTTTTTGCTCAAATGTGCTCTTATCATTAACAGCAGGGACCGGAGTTTGAGCTTTAACCTCAGAGGAAGCCTCTGCTTTTTCATTACAAGCTGAAAGACCAATTACTGTAGCTACAACACAAGCTAAAATTGAAATTTTTTTAGTTATTTTTTTCAAAATGTATTCTCCAAATATTCGTTACCGCCATAAAAATGTTCAAAGGCAGTAAAATCTTGTGGAATGATATTACCATGATCGGTAAAAATTAGTTTATTTTCAGCTGTTATTTCACCAATTCTGTGTACAGGAGTGTTGGTTCTATCAGCAATTTCTCTCATCTTAGCTTCTAAAGACGGTGAGAGTGTAAATAAAAGCTCATAATCACCACCCCCAGCTATAGCTAATTTTAAAGCTGTAGCTTCATCAAGATGATGCTCTTTGAAGTAACTAGGATATGGTATAGAACTTAGATTAAGCTTAGCACCGACCTTACTTTTTAAAAGAATATGCTGTAAATCGCCACATAGGCCATCAGAAATATCAATAGCGCAAGTACACATTTTTGCCAATGCACAAGCAAAATCACAACGTGAGGTTGGCATCATACTGATTTTATATAATTCTTCAAAATCAGCCTTAAGCTCAGGAAATTTACCGTAACCTATCTCTACTGCTAAAGCAGGAAGACCTAAAGTACCGGTAATATAAATACCATCACCTATACAAGCTTTATCTCGGCACATTACCTGATCTGTTTTACATAAACCGTAGGCACTTACAGTAAAAGCTAAATCACCTTTAGTAGTATTGCCACCAATCAAGGGAATGTGTTTTTTTACAGAAGATCTTTTTGCACAATCAAAGAAACCTTGTGCAAAAGCTTCTAAAAACTTAGGAGAGGCTTCATTTAAAGTCAAAGATAATGTGCAGGCATAAGGACTAGCCCCCATAGCAGCTAAATCAGAAATATTAACTGCTAGGGTTTTATAACCAAGAAGATAGGGATCGCTACCTTTAAAAAAATGAATACCTTCATTTAAAGTATCGGTTGTAATTGCTAACTCCATTCCCTGAGGAATTTTTAAAAGTGCACAATCATCACCTATACCAAGGCTTACTCCTTCCCCTTGATCATGTTTGGAGAAATAACGGCCTATAAGCTCAAATTCACCAAGGCTCACTTTTATTTTTGGCCACGTAAATTACGAACAACTTTATCAAGCACGCCGTTTACAAACTTATGACTATCCTTTTCAGCAAAAGACTTCGCCAACATAATAGCTTCATTTATAACGACACGGAAAGGTATCTCTTGCCTAAACATTAACTCAAAAGTACCTACGCGTAACACAGCCTTGTCAACCTCATCTAAATCGTCTAAAGGACGACTTAAATAAGGAGAAAAAGTCTCGTCAATCTGAGCTATATTTGTAATTACACCTGAAATCAAATCATGCATGTAATCTAAATCAGCTCCTTGAATCGGCTGATCTTCGCGAAATTGACGTTCAATTTCTGTAGGATTATCACCTGTCATTTGCCACTGATAAACAGCTTGTAAGGCAAAATGGCGAGCCTTATGGCGCATAGCTGGGGTAGCAGTACCCTCGGTTTGATCGATCATAAAAGCTTTCCTTGATTATTAGAGCTGCTTAATTACATTAACCATTTCTAAAGCGGAAGCTGCAGCTTCAGCACCTTTATTTCCCATCTTAGAACCAGCGCGTTGTACAGCCTGATCTAAGTTATCGGTGGTTAAAACACCATTGGCAATAGGTACACCAGAGCTTAAGGTTACCTGAGTTAAACCTTTAGCACACTCATTAGCAACTACCTCAAAATGGTAAGTATTGCCACGGATAACGCAACCTAAAGCAATTACAGCATCATATTTTCCGCTTTGAGCTAATTTACCGCAAACTAAAGGAATTTCAATGGCTCCTGGAACATGAACTAAAGTAATATTTTCCTCAGGAACCTCACCCTCACGCTTTAAAACATCTAAAGCACCGTCTACTAAGCGCTCACAAATAAAGCTGTTAAAACGGGAAACTACGATGGCAAAACGGCCTTCGCGACAAGGCAATACACCTTCAATCTTATTTATAGACATGAATTACTCCAATTAAATAAAATCTATGAACTACGCTATGCACTTATATTCGAGATTTAGCAGGAGAGTCTCCCACTTTCATTTTCTCGCTTATGCAGAAAGAATTACGCAGTTTTAATTAAAAAAAACCATTTTCCATCAAGCTTTGCATGGTTAGCCCATTATTTGAAGACTTACAATTGATTAAACGTTCTAAATAACGAGCTAAAACATCAGCCTCTAGATTAACCTCTTCGCCTTCCTTAAAAGAGGAAAAACTAACTTCTTTTTGAGTGTGAGGAATCAAAGTTAATCTAAAAATATCCTTTTGAATATCATTTACTGTTAAAGAAATGCCATCTACAGTAATAGATCCTTTAGGAGCAATATAACGCAACATATCTTCAGGGGCTTTTACTCTTACATCAACAGCATCATCCAGACTATCCATTGCAACAATAGTCCCGATACCATCTACATGTCCCTGTACAATATGCCCGCCTAAATGAGTTGTAGGCGTACAAGCTAATTCTAAATTTAATAAACGTCCACGCCTATAATTTCTAAAGGCAGTACAACGGACTGTTTCTGCTGAAACATCGGCCTCAAAAGTAGTATTATTTATTGCTGTAGCTGTAAGACAAACGCCATTGCAAGCAATTGAATCTCCAAGCTTAACTCGATTTTGTAGCTGGAAACTACTATTAGTCTCCACGCTTATGTGAAAACCTCGACCTCGACTTTGCAAAGAATTGAGAATACCGGTACTTTCAATAATGCCTGTAAACATCAATACTCCTTTATAAGACCATGGACAAAAATATCGTCGCCACAACGCTTAGCTTTAACAATCTTATATTTTAAACAATCATCTAAAGCTTGTGGTTCTTTTAAATTTAAAGCATTACGCGAGTTCATTCCTAAGAGTTTTGGCGCAATGAAAAAATAAAAATCATCCACAAGATCTGCGTTTACAAATGCAGTGCTCAAAATGCTACCAGCTTCAACTAAAGCATGCCGATAATTCTTGCTTCCTAAATATGCCAATAACTTATTCAGATCAATATGACCATCAGCGGCAATTGGTAAACTAAGTTTAGTTACATGCTCATTTAAAGATTGTTCAGAAGAACTTCCATCTTTAGAACCTACAACCCATAAAACTTTTCCTTGTGAAAAAATCTTAAAATTTTCACAAACTAAGCTATCGCGGGTATCTAAAATTACCTTTAAAGGTTGTCTTACATCTTCTCTAGACAAAATCTTACGAGTTTTTTTGGGTAACTCATCATATCTTACCGATAAGAGAGGATTATCAGAAATAACCGTACCCGATCCGGTGATGATTACATCACACATGGCTCTAAGTTTTTGTACCTGACGGCGGCTTTTATCGCAAGTAATCCATTTACTCTGACCATTTGCTAAAGCTGTCTTAGCGTCAGAACTCATACCAACTTTTAAAGTAACATATGGTATATTTTGGGTAATGGCTTTCATAAAAGCGCGATTTATAAAACGAGCCTTTTCATCAAATAAAGGATAATCTACCTCTATTGAAGCTTGTTTTAAAATCTCGATCCCTCGGCCTTGAACCTTAGGATTAGGATCACCTGTGGCTATAACGCAACGGCTAATACCAGCCTCAACTAAACGTTTTGCGCAAGGAGGAGTTCTTCCATAATGCGAACAAGGTTCTAATGTTACATAACAAGTAGCCCCTTTAACCTCATTTTTAGCATCATTTAATGCCATAATTTCTGCGTGAGGCTGTCCTGCCTTATGGTGATAACCACGGCCAATAATCTTACCATTGCGTACAAAAACACAACCTACCGCCGGATTGGGGTAGGTTGTATACAGACCGCACTTGGCAAGCTTCAAAGCCTCGGCCATGAACAGTCTGTCTTGTTTTAAAAATTTACTTTCGCTCATTTAGTCCTTATAGACTGGGAATTTAGCGCATAAAGCCTTAACACGCTCACGGCACTTTAAAATTACCTCATCATCTTGGTAGTTATCCAAAACGTCACAGATAATGCCAGCTAACTCGCGAATCTCAGGCTCCTTAAAGCCACGACGAGTACAAGCAGGAGTACCAACACGTAAACCAGAGGTTACAAACGGAGAACGAGTTTCACCTGGAACAGTATTCTTATTAACAGTAATAAAAGCCTTTCCTAAAGCGGCCTCAGCATCTTTACCAGTCATTTCACGACCAATAAAATCCATTAAGAACAGATGATTGTGAGTACCACCAGAAACTACCTTGTAACCACGCTTTATAACTTCTTCAGCCATGAGCTTAGCATTCTTAACGACCTGCTCTTGATAATCCTTATACCAAGGTTCCATAGCCTCCTTAAAGACGATAGCCTTAGCTGCAATAATATGCATTAAAGGACCTCCCTGAGAACCAGGGAAAATGGCTGAATTTAACTTCTTATAGATTGCTTCATCGTGACAATTAGAAAGAATAAAGCCTGAACGAGGGCCACCTAAAGATTTATGGGTAGTAGAGGTAACAACGTGAGCATAATCTACAGGGCTAGGATAAACACCAGCTGCAATTAAACCTGCAACGTGAGCCATGTCAACCATTAAATAAGCACCAACGCTGTCAGCAATCTCGCGCATCTTTTTCCAGTCAACAATGCCTGAAAAAGCTGAGAAACCAGCAATAATCATCTTAGGTTTGCATTCTTGAGCCTGCTTAGCAATAGACTCATAGTCAAGCTCGCCTTGCTCATTAACCTCATAACCTACAGCATGGTAAAACTTACCTGAGAAGCTTACCGGGCAACCATGAGTTAAGTGACCACCTGAAGATAAAGATAAACCCATGACAGTATCGCCAGGATTACATAAGGCCTGATATACAGCAGCATTTGCTTGAGAACCTGCATGAGGCTGAACATTAGCATATTCGCAATTGAAGAGCTTGCAAGCACGATCAATTGCTAATTGCTCAACGATATCAACATATTCGCAACCACCGTAGTAACGCTTATGCGGATAACCTTCGGCATATTTATTAGTTAACTGAGAACCCTGTGCCTCCATAACACATTTAGAAGCATAGTTTTCAGATGCGATAAGTTCGATGTGATCTTCCTGACGCTGATTCTCAGATACAATAGCAGACCACAATTCGGTATCGTATTCGGCAATGGACTTAGCTTTATTCATGAAGCTCATTGAAGTATTCCTCGGTAAGCCTAGGGATCTGCTTTTGCAGATCCAAGTTAAAATTCGCATTTATTTTAACATTTTTTGTCGTTTACTTCTCATATTTACATATTTTTATATCAGTAAAGATCTAAACTTAAGGCTAAGCATTGTAACTTTTAGATCTTTTAAGCAAAAAAGAACGTTAACTTAAATATCTTGCTCATAACTTTTTCTTTATTGCTCTAAAATTAAAAGTTAAAATTCACCATTTTTTTATAAATAAGCTCAATTTTTTTTAAGATAATTTATAAATAAAAACTAAATTTGAGCATTTACGCTTTGTATATAGGATTATAGGGCTAATTAAAAAGCCTTAAAATCAGCTTATTTCACATAATTTTTGCTGATTTGCGCTAAAAATAAGCATTGAAATAAAAAAAAATGTAAAATAAGAAAATCTATTCTTTTCGGAGTCAGATTTTGAAAAAACATTCGATTCTCGTCATCAATGGTCCCAACCTAAATCTTTTAGGTACACGTGAGCCCCAAATTTATGGAAGTGCCACCTTAAAGGATCTTGATGAACGCCTAGACCGCGTAGCTGAGGAACTTGACGTCAGTTTGGATCATTTCCAATCAAATCATGAAGGAGCTATTGTTGATAAAATTCAACAATCTCGTGGTCATGTTGACTTTATTTTACTCAACGCCGGAGCCTATACTCATACTAGCGTAGCAATTCGTGATGCTTTAGCTGGTATTGATATCCCATTTTTTGAAATTCATATTTCAAACGTTCACCGCCGTGAGGAATTTAGACATCATTCTTATTTAAGCGATATCGCCGTAGGCGTCATCGTAGGCTTTGGACTTGACGGTTATGAGTTTGCCTTAAGAGGCGCCGTCAGACAACTTGAAGAGAAAAAGTCGTAAACTAGATTTAGGTAAAATCAAAAGTAGGAAAGTTTCCATGCAAATTGACATTCATAAGATCGCAAAACTTATCGAAATCGTTTCTAAGTCGGACATCTCCGAAATCAATTTAAAACAGGGAGAGGAAGAATTAAAAATTTCTCGCAACTCTCAGGCTCCTTTAGCCGTCCCTGCCGCTACTGTTATTCAGGCAGCAGCTCCACAAGTTCAGGCTGTAGCAACACCACAAGTTGCTGTAGCTGAAGCTCCAGTAGCTTCTGCTAGCACCTCTGCTCCTGATAAAGCAAAACTTATGACCTCTCCTATGGTTGGTACTTTCTACCGTTCAGCATCTCCAACTGCAGATCCTTTTGTTGAGGTAGGACAAACTGTTAAAGAAGGCGACACTATGTGTATCATCGAAGCTATGAAGATGATGAATCAAATTCAAGCTGATCGCTCTGGTACTATCAAAAAGATTTTAGTAGACAATGGTTCTACTGTCGAATTTGATCAGCCTTTGTTTGAGTTTGAATAATTAGGGAATTGGTCACAATGAAGTTTGAAAAAGTTCTGATTGCCAATCGTGGTGAAATAGCACTTCGCATTTTACGCGCTTGCCGTCAGTTAGGGCTCAAAACCGTCGCTGTACATTCCACAGCAGATCGTGATTTGATGCATGTCAAATTAGCAGATGAAACAGTCTGTATTGGACCTGCAGCGCCTAAAGACTCATATTTAAATATTCCGTCCATTATCGCCGCCGCTGAATCTACAGGAGCTAGCGCTATCCATCCTGGCTATGGCTTCCTCTCAGAGAATGCTGACTTTGCAGAAATGGTTGAAAAGTCAGGCTTTATTTTTATTGGCCCGACTGCTGATACTATTCGCCTTATGGGTGACAAAGTTTCTGCTAAAAAGGCAATGCAAAGAGCTGGTGTACCATGTGTTCCAGGTTCTGCAGGCACCTTAAGCGATAACTTTGAAGAAAACAAACGTCTAGCTGCAGATATTGGATACCCAATTATCATCAAAGCTGCCGGTGGTGGCGGTGGCCGTGGTATGCGCGTTGTCAGATCTGAGGACGAATTGGAGAATGCTATTGCTTTAACCAAACGTGAAGCTGACATGTTCTTCAACAATCCTGCGGTCTATATGGAAAAATTCTTGGAAAATCCACGTCATGTTGAATTCCAGGTATTATCTGACGGCCAAGGTCACGCTGTTTACTTAGGCGAACGTGATTGTTCCATGCAGCGTCGTAATCAAAAAGTTTTAGAGGAAGCTCCTGCTCCTTTCATTACAGCCGAACAGCGTAAATCTATTGGCGAGCGCTGTGCTCAAGCTTGTATTGATATTGGTTACCGTGGAGCTGGTACTTTTGAGTTCCTCTATGAAAACGGTTCTTTCTATTTCATTGAGATGAATACCCGTGTTCAAGTAGAACACCCTGTTACCGAAATGATTACCGGTATTGATATTGTCCGTGAAATGATTGCCGTTTCAGCAGGTATGCCGCTTTCAATTCGTCAAAGCCAGGTAAAAATTAAAGGCCATGCTTTTGAATGCCGTATCAATGCTGAAAATCCGCAAACCTTCTTACCATCACCAGGTGAGATTAAATGGTTACACGTTCCAGGTGGTCCTGGTGTACGTTGGGATAGCCATGTTTATCAAGGCTATCGTGTACCACCTTATTATGACTCCTTAATTGGAAAGTTAATTGTCCATGATGATGATCGCGAACTAGCTCGTTTACGTGCTCTTGAAGCCTTAGATGAACTCATCATTGAGGGAATTCAAACAAATATCCCTCTCCATAAGGATTTATTAACCGATCCTGAGGAAATCAAAGGTGGCGTCAGCATCCACTACTTAGAGCATAAGCTTGCAGGCGATCTTGAAGAAAAAACTGAAAAAGAAGATTAAAGCCTGATAATTTAATGATTTCCCCCACTTTTATGATGTCTTAAGTAAAGTTAGACAAAAATACTTAAGGTACCATAAAAGTGGGGGATTTTATAAATAAAAATAATGGTTCTTCCGAGGATCTGTGGAAGCTCTGAAAATAATATAACAATATTCATATTCAGAGCTTTTGGTTATGTTGCTGCAACTTTCCCTTTAAAAGCACTTTTAATTCTTAAAAAGAAATATTTATTATCCCTA
>URKL01000059.1 GCA_900548485.1 uncultured Succinatimonas sp. | reverse complement strand
TAAATTGATAACGACATTGTCTTTCAGTAAACCTCCGCCAAAATCAGTTCCGCCACATAATAGTGCCGTGCTCTTCGTGCGCGGTGCTAATCATGAAAGACTGCGTATTCACTTAACTACCTTCCCGCAACATGAAATTGTGCGAACTCCAATGGATTACACTGGCACAAGCTCAGGTATTCATCGCTTTGTCACCCCTATCAATATTGATAGTGGTGCTAATCTACAGCGCTATGCCTTTAAAATTGCTCTCTTAGATGATCAAAAGCAGATTATTGATGTGGTTTGGTACAGCTCCTTAGGCATGTCGCGTGAACGTCCTCTCTTACAACACTGCTTTGCTTTTGAATTATTCAATACCCATCCTACATGGGCCTTAGATCTCATCTTATATGAGATTTTCCCTGATAAATTTGCCTCCTCACGCGGAAACTTTAATGTTGACGGTACTCGTGTGGATGCTGATGCTCCGGTAAAACCTAAATTATTTGAGTATATAGATCTTGATGAGGTCCATTGTGGTGGTGATTTAGATGGCATTGGCGATATGCTACCTTATTTAAGACGTTTAGGTTGTGATGGTATCTATTTAACACCGATCTTCAAATCTAATTCTGTACATAAATACGATACTGAAGATTATGATATGGTCGATCCTCACTTTGGTGGTAATGGTGCCTTAAAACGCTTAAGAACCTTATCCTTAGGTTATGATATTAAGATTATCTTACACGGTACTTTCAATCATACCGCCGATACTCACCCCTGGTTTGACCGTCAGGAGCGTACTGGTAAGGGAGCTTTACATCATAAGGATTCGCCTTTCCGCGAATTCTATACATTTACCTCTGAAGGTGAGCCTTATTGCTCTGACGGCAAGGCCAATTATCCAAAATTAGATTACTCCAACTATGCTACCTGTCATGCTATGTTTGATGGTGAGAACAGCGTTATTCGTAAATGGACTCGCCCTCCATATGGTATTGATGGTTGGGTTATCGATGATGCCTCTCAGGTTGGTGATAATGGCAATGCTAGAAATAACCTCAAGCGCTTGCAACAAATGTGCGAAGTTGTACGTCGGACGCATATTGATGCCTTCATGCTCGGTTATTTCTCCTCAGATGCTCGTTATGCTATCTGTAACCCTGGCAATGTTGATGGCAGTATCAACTATACAGGCTTCATAGGCCCTATTCGCGCTTTCTTCGGCGGTGTCAACTTAATTGGTGAACCGACACCATATACAGGTGAGGATTTAAAGCGTACCTGCGAAGAATATTCTGTAGGCGTCTCACAACAGGTGAAGTTGTGCATGGTCAATCAATTAGATAACGATCGCTTACCGCGCTTTTATTCTATTATCGGTGGTGATAAATACCTCTATTTAGTTGCCCTTGCTACCTTATTTACCTGGCGTGGTATCCCTTGTATCTATCAGGGTGATGAGTTAGGCGATGTCATTGAAAACTATGAGATTGGTCCGCGCTCATTGATTCCTTTTAAAGCTCTACAAAATCATCATGCCAGCCCTAATAGTGCTGATGTGCAGGCCTGTATTACCACACTTGCTGCAACTCGTAGAGAAAATCCGGCTCTATCTCGTGGCTCAATGCTCTTTATCAATGCCGGTGGCGCTCATTTTGCCTTTATCCGTGTTTATGACAATCGTTTCTCTATTGTTTTTGTTAATGTTTCAAGAACTCAAGTCAAAATCGAACAAGGCTCCATGCTCTTCCCGCTTTTAGCTGCTATGTATATGCCAGAGGATTGTCACGATGACGATACTGCCGATAGTGGCGAGACGCTCTTGATCCCGCTTTCAGGACGCAATGTCAGACGTGTAGATCATGGTGAAGGTTTAGAAGCCCTCTATGAGATGCTCTCCCGCGAGAAATTATCCGTACAATGCTATGGTGCTACTCGTACTAGTGAAGAATTTGAAAAGAAATTCTTAAAAGAGCTAACCTCAAGTAAGAGCATTACTATCCCTGCGCGTACCGCCGTAATTGTAAATAATTCCAAAGATTTACAATCTAAGAGCTAAAATTAAAAACAGGAGAGTTTAACTCTCCTGTTTTTTTTCAAATATCATCAAAGATGAGCAATAAGTATATAGATCAAATCACAAAACTCTTAGCACTCTCTAAAAGCTCAAATCCTCACGAAGCGGCTTTAGCACTAAAACGTGCACACAAATTGATGCAAATGTATCAACTAGATTTTCAAGATTTAAATAACCGCATCTTTAGTGAATTATCTTTAAATTTTTCTCGAGGAATTAACCACAAAGAGATTGCTCTTTTAATTGCCTATATAATCAAAAACTTAACACCTTGCTATGTTTTAGCAAAACAAACTCCCAAAGAACTGATCTTTATTGGCGATAATTCATCACTATTACAGGTCAAATATATCTTTACCTTTTTAGATAGAACTTTAGTTAATGCAAAAAAAGCCTATGTAAAAGCTTTAAAAAAGGATAAAGAGCTAAATAACCCAGCTTTTGCGTCTCTTCTTAAAATCTACCCACTAAAACTTGTAAAGTTACTTTTAAAAAACAATCTTGCTCGTCAAAACTATGTCTTAAAACGCCAAACAGATACCTATTTAATAGGCTTTCTTCAAGCTATATGCGCAAATTTAACTCCTCAGGAAATTACATTACCAACAGCTCTCTTAGAGTTTGTAAACACTAAATATCCCCATCTTAAAAAACAAATTTCACGAAAAAGAACGGCAAACAAAGAGGAACAACTTGCCTTTACTCAGGGATTTAAGGATGGAGAGATGATTAAACTAAATAAAGCTATCTATGGTGAGGAAAAAAACAAATATTTAATTTTTAAATGACTTATCACAAAAAAGCCTCATTAAAAGAGGCTTTTTCTTTGAATAATTTAGTCTTGCTTATGAGTCTTATTAAATTGAGAGTTATATAAAACCGCATAAGCTCCATTTAAAGCTAATAACTCTTGATGATTACCCTCTTCTACAATATGACCATCATTGATAACTAAGATCTTATCTGCATCCATAATCGTCGATAAACGATGCGCAATCACAATAGTAGTACGACCTTCCATCAATTTATCTAAGGCCTTTTGTACAACTTTTTCTGACTTATTATCTAAAGCCGAGGTAGCCTCATCAAGAATAACTAATGGCGCATTCTTTAAAATTGCTCGGGCAATTGCTAGACGTTGCTTTTGTCCACCTGAGAGCAATAAACCACGCTCACCTATCACTGTATCTAAACCCTGTGGCAGACTATAGACAAAGTCATCAAGATAAGCACTCTTTATTGCATTATCAATTTCATCAGCATTAGCATCCATGCGCCCAAACATTAAGTTTTCGCGGATAGTACCCTCAAAGAGGAAATTATCCTGAAATACCATAGCAACCTGTAAGCGCAAAGAGTCTAAACTAAAGTCTGTAATATTACGCCCATCAATGCTTATCTCACCTGAATCTAAATCATAAAGTCTAGGAATTAAGGAGCAGACTGTAGTCTTACCTCCTCCAGAATTTCCCACTAAGGCAACCTTAGTTCCAACTTTAACCTTAAAACTAATGCCCTTTAAGATTTCACGCTCATCAGTGTAGGAGAAATGTACTTTATTAAATAAAATTTCTTCTTTGATATCAGAAAGTTTATCTTTATTTTTATCATCTTCATTTTCATAGCTATGCTCTTCTAAAAGCTGATAGATACGATCTAAAGCCAATAAAGCCTGTTGCACACTGATATAGTTATTACCAATACTCTTAATTGGGGTATATAGCATGATAAGAGCAGCTAAGAAGGCCACAAAACCACCTGAGGTAATCTCGCCTATCATGATGAGGTGTAAACCGAAATACAATACACCAGCAACACCAAAAGCTGTAATCAAATGCATAACCGGAGCTAACCAGTTAGTATCACGCACAATCTTCATATTGAGACGGAAAAGATAGTTCATAGTCTCAGAGAAATGCTTAAACATTTGTCCTTTTAAATTAAAGGATTTAATCTCTCGATTACCCTGAGAGGTCTCATTGTATAAAGTCATAACCTTAGAGTTAGCACCAACAGTACGATTTACAATCTGTTTTACACGCTTACGTACAATCTGCATCGGCACAAAGAGTAATAATAAAACTCCTAAAGCCACAAAGGACAATTGCCAAGAATTGTAGATAAGTACTACTACTAAGGAAACTGAGGAGAAAAATTTAGTTAAAAATAAACGAATATTAGAAATTAATCCTGTAGTTGCTAGATCGGGATCGCTTGCAAAACGGAAAATCACGCTACCTGAATTATTTGCATTGTAGAAAGAAGTATTCATATTTATAAGCTTGTTATATAGCTTTAACTTCACATCCATAGCAATGCGATTACCAACATATGAATTTACATATGCTGAACAATATAAAAACAGGCCCTGAGCTACAGAAAAGCCTATGATAAATAAAGGTACATAATAGGCAAAACTTTTATCTTGAGATACCATAACCTTATCCATAAATGGCTTTAGGAATGATGCTACTACAGCATCTAAAGCGCCAACTGGAATAGTTAATAGTAAACCTAAAGCTGCAATCCATGCATAAGGTTTTAAAAAAGGCCAAAATTGACGATAACCACGCCAAAAACTAGTACTAGGGTTGGCTTTAACGTCACTTAAAACAATTGGATATTTACGCGGGGATTTATTATTCATCTGCTCTATATAATTAAAAATCCCTGTATGTGACCATACAGGGATCTGATTTCACAATACGCTCTCTATATTAGATTACACAGAGAGCGTTTGCAAGAATAGCTATTATTTAACGAACTTCATAGCAGAACGAGCAATCATCAACTCCTCGTTAGTCTGAATCATAAAGATAGCAGACTTAGAGTTTTCAGTGGAGATCTTGCCAGAACCATTGCCCTTAAAGCCCATGAACTTAGCATTAAGTTCATCATCAATCTCAAGACCAAAAGTCTCCTTTAAGAGATCACAGGTGATCTTACGGATAATGTCGCTGTTCTCACCGATACCACCGGCAAAAGAAATAGCATCAACATGTCCTAAAGGTACATAGTAAGAAGCAATGAACTTAGCTAAACGATAAGCATACATATCAAAGGCTAATACACACTTAGGCTCGCCCTTGAAATAGCCTTCCTCAATAGGACGCATATCAGAAGAAATACCGGATAAGGCTAACATACCGGATTCCTTATTAAATACATCCTTAACCTGCTCAGGAGTCATATTCAAACGATCACAGAGGAAGAAAACTACAGAAGCATCAATGCTACCGCAACGGGTACCCATGATAAGACCATCAAGCGGGGTTAAACCCATAGAGGTATCCATGCATTTGCCACCCTTAACAGCAGAGACAGATGCACCATTACCTAAGTGACAGGTAATAACATTGGTCTCCTCAAGAGGCTTGTTTAAGAATTTAGCAGTCTCTTGAGCAATGTACATGTGGGAAGTACCATGAGCACCATACTTACGTAAGTGCAGATCGGTATAATACTCCTCAGGGATAGCATAACGATAAGCCTTAGGCGGCATAGTCTGATGGAAAGCGGTGTCAAATACTGCAACATGAGGAATATCCGGGAAATTCTTACGAGCAGATTCAATACCTAAGATATGAGCTGGGTTATGTAACGGAGCAAACGGAATTACCTTAGAGATATTAGCAACAACTTCATCATCAACTAAGGTCGGCTCGCTGTAAATATCTCCACCTTGAACGATACGGTGACCACAGGAAACAATTGAGTCATGTAACTCTTCATCCTGAGACATGATATTCTTAACTAAAAACTCTAAAGCGCGATCGTGGCCAGCACCTGCACCTAAAGTATCCTTTTCCTTCTCCTGGCCTTCAAAACGCCAAGAAATACGAGCCTCGTCTAAACCTAAAGCCTCGGCAATGCCACTTAAATAAGTATGACCATCTTTTGGATCTAAAATGGCAAATTTAACAGAAGAGCTACCGCAATTGATAACGAGAGCGGTTGAACCGTATTTATTCATCTTGTTATTGTCCCGATTATTAGTAAAAACGAATTTGGCCCTATTTTGCACAGAGTCATTTTAACTTAAAATATTTTAGCATTTTGTAGACAAACTTGTTACCACATGCATAACTTGATTGTCGATTTTTGAATAGGATCAATATAAAATCATAGTAAACGTGGTAATCGCCACATTTTTGCACAACTCAAATTTTAGAAGAAAAATTATGATCGATGTTGCAGATTTAAGAAGAAGTTATAAGTTAGGTGGCCTTAATGAAGAGGATTTACCTATACACCCTATAGATCTATTTGAGCGCTGGTTACAACAAGCTATCGACTCAGGTTTATATGATCCTAATGGCGTAGTTGTAAGTA
Organism: uncultured Succinatimonas sp.; assembly: GCA_900548485.1. Lineage (GTDB taxonomy): Bacteria > Pseudomonadota > Gammaproteobacteria > Enterobacterales > Succinivibrionaceae > Succinivibrio. Next base: position 2,894 of record URKL01000059.1, on the reverse strand, counting down.
CTGTTGATAGTAACAATCAACCTTTCTCGCGCATGGTTTTATTAAAAGATTATGATAAAGAAAATCTAATTTTCTATACTAATCTTGGCTCAAGAAAAGCTCAGCAAATTAAAGAAAATCCCAAAATTTGTATGCTCTTTCCATGGTTTTATTTAGAACGACAGGTGATGTTCTTAGGTACAGCTAGCAGACAATCCCTAGTTGCTGACTTAAAATATTTCCACTCTCGACCTCGTGGCAGTCAATTAGGTGCTTGGGCCTCACATCAATCTAAACTCATTTCCACTCGTGGCATACTTGAGAGTAAATTTTTAGAAGTTAAAGAAAAATTTAAACAAGGAGAAGTACCACTACCATCATTTTGGGGTGGATATAAAGTTAAGTTTGAGACTGTTGAATTCTGGCAGGGGCGTGAAAATCGTCTCCACGACCGCTTTATATATAAGCTAAATGATGAGGGAGTTTGGGATAAACCCCAACGCTTAGCCCCTTAGAAATAATCCCATTAGCCAAAATGCTAATGGGATATAAATTTTTAGAAGACTACTGTCTTATTGCCATGAATAAAGACTTTATCGTCGATGACCTTAGAAATTGCACGCATAAGCACCATCTGCTCAACATCGTGTCCAGCCTTAGCTAAAGTCTTAGGATCGTAACGGTGATTTACCTTAATTACATCCTGCTCAATAATCGGGCCTTCATCAAGACTATCTGTAACAAAGTGTGCTGTAGCGCCAATAATCTTAACACCGCGATCAAAAGCCTGCTGATAAGGCTTAGCACCCATGAATGCTGGTAAGAAAGAATGATGAATATTGATAAGCTTGCCTAAAGGATAATGGCTTACAAATTCATGCGATAAAATACGCATATATTTAGCTAAGATTACATAATCGCAATCTAAACGATCGATAACCTCCATAAGGCGCTTCTCTTGCTCTTCACGAGTAATACCCTCATGAGATACTAAGGTAAAAGGCACATTAAACTTGCGTGCAAGCTCACTTAGCTCAGAATAATTGCCCACTACCCCAACAATATCGGCATTTAAAGCACCAGCATAAGTCTTCATTAAAATCTCACCTAAACAATGAGATTCTTTAGTGACTAAAATGCATAAACGACGACGGTGATTATCAGCTAATCTTACCTTAGCCCCTTCGGGTAAAACAGATTTTACATCTGCAATAAAACGATCGGCATAAAAGAAATCGCCCTCTAAAGCCGAACGCATAAAAAATTTGTTGTCTTCAGCTGAGGCGAACTGATCTTGACGAATCACATTTAAATGATGATTAAAGCAGCAATTAGTAATCTTAGCGATTAAGCCAATATCATCGCTACATTCAGTTAAAAGAATTCTTTTTTCCATTTCCAAATACAAAAGCTAAATTGAGGTTACATATTTTAAAGATTTTAAATTACAAAAGTATTTTGTGCAAACTGTATCATAAAAGTGCAAAAAAACTCATTTTTTTAAGATTTAGAAATTTCACAGATTATGGCTAAAATAAAACCATACTATGGAATTAAACTTTTTTAGGAAAATTGCTTAATGTCAATTGAAGAAACACTACCGCAAATCGATAAATTTGCAACCTTGATCATTCCCGGCAAAGATCCTATCAAATTGCCAATTTTGCGTGGCACTATGGGACCTGAGGTTATTGATATTCGTGAATTAGGCAAACAAGGCTATTTCACCTATGATCCAGGCTTCGTATCTACTGCCTCATGCATGTCTAGAATTACTTTTATTGATGGAAAAAAAGGTGTACTGCTCTATAGAGGTTACCCTATAGATCAATTAGCCACTAAAGCTGATTATTTGCAGGTATGCTACCTATTATTCAAAGGTGAACTTCCTGACAAAGAACAATACCAAGAATTTACCTATCGCATCAAACACCACACCCTAGTTCATACTCAGATGGAATCTCTCTTCCAAGCCTTCCGCCGTGACTCTCACCCGATGGCTGTACTATGTGGTGTTGCTGGCGCCCTCTCAGCTTTCTATCATGATAGCTTAGATATTTATGATCCTGAGCATCGTGAAATGACTATGGCCCGTTTAGTTGCCAAAATGCCAACCCTAGCTGCCATGTCCTATAAATACTCAATTGGCCAGCCTTTCGTCTATCCACGTAACGAATTAAGCTATGCTGGAAACTTCTTGCATATGATGTTTGCTACTCCTTGCGAGCCTTATAAAGTTAATAAGGTTGTAGAGAAAGCTTTAGACACCATTTTTACCTTACATGCAGATCACGAGCAGAATGCCTCCACCTCTTCTGTACGTCTTGCAGGTTCATCAGGAGCTAACCCCTATGCCTGTATTGCAGCTGGTATTGCTTCTTTATGGGGACCTGCTCACGGTGGTGCTAATGAAGCTTGCTTACGCATGCTTCAGGAAATTGGTTCTGTAGATAGAATCCCTCAATATATTGCCCGCGCTAAAGATAAAAATGATCCTTTCCGTTTATACGGCTTTGGACATCGTGTCTATAAGACCTTTGATCCGCGTGCTGTGGTTATGCGTGATACCTGTCATGCTGTGCTTGATGCTCTGCATATTACAGATAATCCAGCATTGGAAGTTGCAACTGAGCTTGAAAAGATTGCGCTATCTGACGATTACTTCATCTCTCGCAATCTCTATCCAAACGTAGATTTCTATTCAGGTATTATCTTAAATGCTATCGGTATTCCGACTTCCATGTTTACCGTGATATTCGCCATTGCCAGAACCATAGGCTGGATCACTCACTGGAACGAAATGCAAAGCATTAAAGACTCGCGCTTAGGTCGTCCTCGCCAAATTTATACTGGTAAGGAAATACGTAATGTAAAAACATTAAGCAGACGCTAAAAACAAAGGGGGAACAATCACC
>URKL01000058.1 GCA_900548485.1 uncultured Succinatimonas sp. | reverse complement strand
AGGGTTTAAATTCGTTAATGACAAAAATTTGACAAGTAATTTGATTCTAAAAACTTTTTTATAAATTTAAAAAGCATATATAGAATTTTATTTTTTGAATAATATTTGACGAGGCTTTTGTTTTTTATATTTAAAATTAATTTTCAAAAGCCAATTACTCCCTTGGTTTTAGTCTCTCGTCAAAGAGACTGTACTAGCTAAAAGTGATTCACTATGTTGTCAGAAAAAAGAAGCGAGTTAGCTTTAAAACGACGCAAAGCAATTAGACAATTTGCTCAAGGAAAGGGCTACAAATATGTTTCCAAGAAACTTGAAGTAAATTTATGGACAGTTAGAGAATGGATGCGCTCATATAAGGCAGGAGCTTATAAGGCAGGAGCTTATAAGGCTGGAGCTAAGAAATTCTGGGATTTCTCTATGGAAGAGCGCGCTCATCGCCGTCAAGTCATGGTAGAGCTAAGTTTGACTGGACGTTATTCTATTCGTCAAATTGCAGAGATGAATTATTGTTCAGATAAAACTGTAAGACGTGTTCTCAATGAATATAAAAAGAAGCTTGAAAACACTCAGGTTAACCCCACAGAGAAAGAGCCTGATGATAAGGCAAAAGCATCTTAAATCCTAAAAGGAAATTAAAGTTTTTTTACTCTGAACTTTAACCAATAATTCACAGCCGCCTTTTTCAAAGGCGGCTTGTTTTTCTAAATCCCTAAATGCGGAGGAATACCATAACGATTAGTTTTACTCTTGCCTTTCATGCACATAACCACAACATTTATAATTAAATAAAGCAAAGCTAAGGCTAAAGAAGCAAAGAAACAGTAATGCCAATAATTTTGTGTATCAGCACGATATTGATAATAAAAGCCTAAGGTAATCATGATAAAGCCTAAATTTTGCACTACCAGCTTACCTGAAAAGCCTACATCATGCGATCTACGTATCAGAGCTCCTAAAATTGGTAGAAACTCATATCCACCAATTAAAAACCATGCATATCTAGGAATATGCAATTGTTTAATAAAAGCATAACAGATAAGATTCACAACAATGGCAATTATTGCTACAACCCAAAAGTCAAATCTTCCCATTCGACCTGAGAATTTACAATAATCCTTTGTAAAGCAGTCGCGCAGAAGACTTAGAATTTTCATATTAGGCTGGAACTCCCTGATTCATTATTGAAAAGACAACTACAATAATTATAAAAGCAGCGGCAATACCTAATTTTTTCCAATTAGAAGCACGGGCATACTTTTTAGAGTTAGGTCCTACATATTTTTCATAATATTGACGCTTAAAGTCGGTTGAAGGCTGACGAGGCTTCTTACTTTCCTCAAGGTTACACTCTAAGAACATATTCTCATCATTCTTTAAAGCTTCGGTCTTCCACATGCTGATATCGTGAGCAAACTTTTTGCATTTAAAGAACATATAGCTCATGTCTTTACACTTAGAGGTATCCCAAGAGCTTAAATCCTGATCAAAAATATCACAGCGATAGAACATACCCTTCATGCTTTCAACATTAGAGACATCCATCCAAGATAAATCTTGATTAAACTTACGGCAAGAGGCAAACATTACCTCCATATTAGTAACCTTAGAGGTATTCCAGGAACTAATATCAGCATTAAAATTAACGCAACCGGCAAAAACACCTAACATCTTAGTGACGTTAGAAGTATCCCACTTTTCAATACCCGAGAAGTCTTTACGAGGATTTTCCTGAACTCGAGCATTTGAGTAAATGCTAAAGGCATAAGTGAGATCGGTAATGTTTGAAACATCAATATCACCTAAATATAAATTGGTACTATTTATAAATACGCGCAAAGCTAAGGTATCTTTAGGAATAAAGCGGAATTTAACCTCATCACTAGTCTCAAGATTATTGATCTTTAAAAGCTCATCCTTGATAAGCTTATAATCCACACATCTTGAGGCTAAGACTGACATGATCTCTCTATCTTCTTTATTGAAGATTTCAAATTTAGGATCTAAATCAAAGGTTGTATTCTCGCTCTTTACTACATATACACCTTCTGCATTAGGTTCTAATTTGACACTTTCAACACCAAAAATAGCTTTATCTTTTGAGCTTTGAGGCAAAACATCTTTAAGCTTTTTTTGTAAAGACGCAGAAATACTCTTTAAATCGAAACTACCTGTAATAGTCCATTTGCAGACTACGGAATTATCCGCATCTTTTTCTAAGACAAAATTACCCTCAACCTCAGGCTTTACAAAGAAAGCCTCCTGAATTATTTTAAAAAGTTCGATTTTCTCTTTGTTTTTAAATTTAATCACAATTAGGCCTTATTATTTAAGTGATATCGTAATTATTGCTCAACTGGCACAGCAATTGGCTCTTTACCTAAGAAAGCGGCAATTGTATCAGATAAACGTTTATGATCTCTTAAATGCGGTAAACCTGAAACACAAGCGATACCACGTAAAACACCATTTACCTTGATAGGGAAAGCACCTCCACAGAAGGCATAATGAAACTCATCTGCCATCCACTCTTCAGTCTTGCCCTCTAATTCATTTAAAACAGCACGACGCAAAGAGCAATGACCTGTACGCATAACAGTAGCACACTTGCGATCCATCCAGCGTAAATTGTCAGCACCGGTACCGCTCATCAAATACTGAAATACGATATTATCATCTAAAATAATACGTACAGCTAAGGGACGCTCCTCAAAAGCTTTAGCATCTGCAACTAATTTTTGACCTAACTCTAAACACATATCCTGAGTAATAGACTCAAAAACATAGCTCTTCTCAGCAGCATCTAAAGCTTCTAAAGATTTATTTGTGTACATGGATAACTCCTTATTTGTTAATTATGTGGAGGCCACTCTTTTAAAACACGAGCGATCTCATTTTCAATTCTTCTATCAGAAACAGGGCCTTTTACACCTAATTGCTGCGCAAAATAAGAAACACGTAATTCCTCAATTAGCCAGCGTACTTTTTGTAAGTCCTGAGGTAAATCCTGATTTTTATAACGGCTTAAGGCATTTTTATAAAGTTCAGAGACCTCATCAATAATACGCTGTCGACCTTTATCTGAAATTGGATCTCGGCTGACCTTATCTAAACGCATTAAAGCCGCTTTTAAATATCGAGGATACTCTTTTAAGCATTCAAGCGGAGTTGAGGCAATAAAGCCTTTTTTAATCAATAACTTTAATTGATTTTCTACATCAGCATAACAGATCGATACCGCAAGTGAAATTCTATCTTTTAATCTACGTTTCAACTCATGAGCTAGCTCTAAAATTTGTCCTACTAACGTGCCTAATTCTAAAGCGGTGTCATTAAGTTTTCCTCGTACAAGATCGCGTAAACGATTAAAAGACTCCTCATCATAACAAGGGGCATGCTCTTCAACCATAATCTTATCTACTGAAGCTAAGCGCAAATCATCTAAAAGCTCTTTAATTGAACCTAAAGGTTGATAATACATAGAAAGTTTAGCTTTATTAGGTAAATGTTGCTCAAGATAACCTACATTTTGTGCACAGCTTAAAGCTAAAAGGCGACGTTGACCTTGCCACATCATGCTCTGGGCTGCCTGTGAGGTAGCACATAACTCTAAAGTTACACCATCTATATGATCGCAAAGAGCAGGATAAACCGTAACCTCCATCGAACCATGGCGACTTTGCATCTGAGGTTTAATATTGCCAAAAGTCCAAGTCTGACTTGGAGCTTTAGCTTTATGACTCTTAACAGTTTTTTGTAAAACTTCATGAGCCTTACCTTGTAACTTAGTAGCTAAGGCATCAAAATTCTTACCTGTTGCAATAATCTTGCCGTGCGCATCTTCAATGGCAAAATTCATAAAAAGATAAGACGCAATAGAGCTTAGATCAAAATCTTGACTTTCTATTTTCTCTCCGCCCATACGGGTAAGTTTTTGACAAGCTAATTCTATAAGATCGCCACTTACATCATCACCTAAAGCTTCTTTCAAGGCTTTAGCATAATTAGGGGCTGGAATTAAATTACGACGCAAGCTCTTAGGCAACGATTTAATTAATGCGGTAAAGAATTCATCTCTTAAGGCCGGGATCTGCCAAATAAAATCTCGAGGATTTACCTTATTGATAAAAGCCAAAGGAATATGTACGGTGACACCGTCATCCTTACTCTTAGTATCAAAAACATAGCTTAATTTGAGCTTTAAATCCCCACAATGCCAATATTGAGGGTAAAGATATTCCTTATCCTCAATATGTTGATCTTTTTTCAACATTTCTAAATTAAAATCTAGAAAATGCGCATCGTTCTTACTCGTTTGTCGCCACCATTTATCAAAATGACGTACAGTAACTATGCTCTCGGGGATCCTCTCTGCATAGAAAGCCTCTAAGACGCTTTCGTCAACTAAGATATCTTTACGTCTTAACTTATCTTCTAAATCTAAAACCTCAGAAATGAGTTCTTGATTATGTTTATAAAAAGGAAAATTACAGTCTATATCTCCACCAACTAAAGCATCTCTGATAAAGAGTTTATGGCATAGAATTGGATCTATGGAGGTATAGAGAGTCTGTCTACCAGTTACGATTGGTAGACCATAAAGAGTAATAGTTAAGGAAGCAACACAAGCTCCCTGCTTTTTAGACCAATGAGGTTCAGCATAAGACTTTTTAATTAAATGACTTGCCTGGCCTTCAACCCACAAAGGATCAATTTGCGCTACATTACGAGCAAAAAGGCGACTAGTTTCACTAAGTTCACCACACATAACCCATTTTGGTTTGCGCTTAGAAAGATTTGAACTTGGATGTAGTACAAACTTTATACCACGTGCTCCTGCATATAATTGTTTGTCATTATCATCAAAGCGACCAATTTGGGATAATAAACCTGAGAGTAAACTACGATGGATACTTTCATAATCAGCCTCAGTTTCATTTTGCTTAAACTTAAGCATATTACAAGAGGCGCGCAATTGCCTTAAAACATCAAACCACTCACGCACTCTTAAATAGGAAATAAATTCTTTTTTAAGGGTTCGTCGCCATTGTGATGATGACACCTCAGCTTGTAATTTAACTATATGCTGATAGAGTTTTAAATAACTTAGAAAATCTGATTTTTCATCATTAAAGCGTGCATGAGCTTGACGTGAGGCTTCTTTTTTATCCCAAGGACTCTCGCGAGGGTCCATGACTGCTAAGGCTGAGACAATAATTAAAACCTCTTTCAAAGCCCCAAGCTTCGCGCCCTGCAAGATCATACGGCCTAATCTTGGATCTACAGGTAAACTTGCAAGATTTTTACCAATCTCAGTTAACTCTAAAGTTGCAGTATTTTGTCCTCTTACATTTTCAAATGCGCCCAATTCCTCTAAAAGACGCATACCATCAGTAATCTGCTTAATTTGTGGCGGATCGATAAAAGGGAATGACTCTACATCGCCTAAACGCAGAGCGACCATCTGCAAAATAACTGCAGCTAAGTTTGATCGTAAAATCTCCGGATCGGTAAAATCCTGTCTTAAGTTGTAATCTTCCTTAGAGTAAAGACGTACACATACACCAGGGCCTACACGACCACAGCGACCTTGACGCTGATTAGCGCTAGCCTTAGAGATCTTCTCAATCGGCAAAGATTGCACCTTAGTACGCGGAGAATAACGTAAAAGACGAGCTGTACCCGGATCAATTACATAGCGAATGCCTGGCACAGTCAAAGAAGTCTCAGCAACGTTAGTGGCTAAAATAATCCTAATACCGCCATGTGGTGTAAAAATCTTATGCTGCTCAGAGCTTGCCAAACGCGCAAACAAAGGTAAGATCTCTACCCCTTTTAAATGGGACTTATTTAAAAATCCCAAAAGATCCATAATCTCTCGTTCACCTGGCAGAAATACTAAGACATCCCCAGGTCCATGCTCATGCATCAAATACTTAAAGGCTTTAAGTACCATCTGCGGTAATTCTTGCACAAAGTCTTCATCCTCCTCATCTTCACTTGGAATTGAAGGAGGCATATATACTACCTCTACAGGATAAGTTCGGCCTGAGACCTCAATAATTGGCGCATTGTTGAAATGAGCAGAAAAACTTTGTGGATCGATAGTTGCAGAGGTAATGATGAGTTTTAGCTCAGGACGTTTTGCTAATACAGTTTTAAGATAGCCTAAAAGAAAATCAATATTCAAAGAGCGCTCATGAGCCTCATCGATAATAATGCAATCGTAGTTAAGCAAGAGGCGATCAGATGCTGTCTCTGAGAGCAAAATACCATCGGTCATCAGCTTAATTAAACTAGATTTAGAGGTAACGTCAGTAAAACGCACCTTATAACCAACGCTTTGACCTAAACTCTCCCCTAGCTCCTCAGCAATACGCTCAGCTACTGCGCGTGCTGCTAAACGACGAGGTTGTGTATGACCTATAAGACCACGAACGCCACAACCGGCCTCAAGACACATCTTCGGGATTTGCGTAGTCTTACCTGAGCCAGTCTCACCACAGATAATTACAACTTGATTTTTTTTAATTGCCTCAACAATTTCATCATGGCGCAAGCTTACTGGCAAATCCTCAGGATAATTAAGCTTAGGGATACTGTTTTTACGCTCAATAACCTTTTCATATGCCTCAGCTGTAAGCAAGCTTAATTCATCACACCAGTTTTTTAAACGAGGATCATCCTCTTTTAAATTTAAAAGTTTCTTAAGCTTTAAACTTATAATGCGTCTATCTGCATAAGCAATCGTCCCAAAGGATTTTTTAATCCCTTGGGCAAAATTTTTCAAATCATCCATTTATTTACTAGAAATCTCTGGTTTGGCTATAGGTTTAATTGTAGTAGCACTTACAGGTTTAATAGAGTTACGTCTTAAAGCTGAAAGATGCTGACGTCTCTGCCTCTCAAAAGCCTGAGCACTCTCTGAAGCTAGATATAGGCCTACAGAAGCAATCTCGTCGCCATTTAAAGAAGCCACCACTAAGACCACATTGATAAGGTTAACCATATCGCCTGTTTGAGCAAAACCACCGATGTGATAGGACATAAATTCAGAGACATTCAAGCCTCTTTCATAATCGGTAAGTTCAATTTTATATTTATCTGCCAAATCTGACATCATAATAGAACCATCAAAGATCTTATCACCGTTATAGATAAGCTTTTGTTTAGCAGTGATATTCTTTGAGAACATTGAGTTTAATAAAGGCTCATCATTATCTGTACCGATAATTGACAGAATATCGCCATGGCGCAATACAGTATTACCCACGGTCTTAATCATATGACCATCACGGAACATACCGGCAATCATAGTACCTTTAGGAAAATGGATATTGCGTAAACTTAAGCCTTCCATACTCTCATTGCGAATTCTATAGTTATAAAGCTCATAATCGTTTGCAAGCTTAATTCCCACATTAGCCTTAGTCACAGGCATTGCTGATGACGGAGCATAGACTTTAAATAAGCGTGAAACTGGATTTAAAGTTGCACCCTGTACTAATAAGGACACAATAACTACCACAAAGGCAACATTAAAATACAATTGCGGATTTTCGATATTCGCAAACACCGGATAGATAGCTAAAACAATCGGTACAGAACCACGCAAGCCCACCCATGACATAAACAATAAATCGCGATTAGTAAAAGCTCTAAAGAAGGGCTTAACACATAAAAATACGGCCAAAGGTCTAGCTATAAAGGTAATAGCCACTGCCACCACTACACCCTCAACAATGTAATTTAACATCTGATGGGGTGAAACTAGGAGACCTAGCATTAAAAAGAGGCTGATTTGACAAAGCCAAGTGATGCCCTCTGCTACCGGAAGAATATAGCTTATCTGTCGGATATTTTGATTACCTACCATCATACCGATGATAAAAATAGCTAAAAAGCCTGAACCACCCATAGCTGCGGTTACAGAAAAACCGATAAGACCTATACCAAAGACTAAAAGAGCATAGAGTCCTGAGCCTATAGACATTGAGGCAATAATAAAGCGGCCGATAAAACCAAAAATCACACCAAAGACTATACCTAAACCAAACTGCATAGCAAAGATGACTAAGCTTTCAAGCCATGAGGTAGATTGTCCCGAGATGATAGCCAGCATGACGGTAGTCAACAAGATTGCCATCGGATCGTTAGTGGCTGATTCGATCTGTAAAGTTGAGGATACTGATGACTTTAAGCTTACATCATTGCCACCTAAAAGCGAGAATACTGCACCAGCATCGGTAGAACCTACAATCGATCCTAAAAGGAGAGCCTGGATGATACTGATATTGCCTAAGCAATAATAAGCAATAATTCCTGTGACTGAGGCTGTAACTAAAACGCCTACCGTAGCTAAGATCGTCGATTCCGTCGCCACACGTTTAAAGGTACTAAAATTAGTTCGCAATCCACCATCTAAAATGATAAGCGCTAGCATAAAGTTTGCGAAGAAATATGCGCTGTTATAATCATCATAATGGATATTGATAAAGATGCCATCTTCACCTGTGAGCATACCGATTGCTAAAAACAAAAGTAACAACGGTGTACCAAATATTGAAGATAATTTTGAAGCTAAAATGGCAAAGGTTAAAAGTAAACCTGCAATGAAGAAAATGTAATATATACTGTTTAGTTGATCCACGTTGGCCCCCTCAGCGTTAGATCTTAAATGTCCACCTACAAAAATTTACAGAAAAAAGTTAAAAAAGCATTACCACCAAAAGAAGCTAAAAGCTCTATAAGATTTGATGAAAAATGAGAATTTTAGCCTTGAAAACCGCGTATAAATTTTGACGTTATTAGATCTCAAAGTCAATGCAAAATTATCTCAATTAAGCACGAATTATTGCTTTTTAAACTTATGAATTAAGATCTTGTAAAAACAACCGTTTGATGATTTTTGGTCTTGAAGATAAGGACGAGATCGTTAAGTAAAATTTAATTTTTGAGACTCTACTAAATGACTTTTAGAATTTGACAGGAAAAATCTTATTTTTGATCTAAGATCAAAAGAAATTAGGTCAAAATCCGAGGCTTTTATGCGAAATTTGCTCATAGTTGCTCTCTTAATTTTAATCTTTGTGATTTATAAAAAATTAAGAGCTACAAATTTTAAGTCTCAGAACATTTATCTTGATAAGAGCACGGGCCACATCTTAGAAAACGCTAAAGATTATACCGGTCTTGTAAAAATCTACGATAGTTTTATGAATAAACTTCAAGATCTCCCTTTAGGTTATAACTATTTTTATAAGGCGTACGACGACGACATTGCCGTAGGCGCTATAAGG